>JBEKYG010000109.1:0-9948 GCA_049511215.1 Acidobacteriota bacterium
CGACAACGGAACCTTCACGGAGATCGCCACCGAAGTAGGGGTTGCCGACACGATCGACACGCGCGGAGCCGCGTGGGGCGACTTCGACGGCGATGGCAACCTGGATCTATATGTCGGCTTCAGCAAACGGTCCGGCGTGCCTAACAAACTGTATCGCAACCTCGGCGACGGCCGGCATTTCGCGGACGTCGGGCATGAAGTGGGGGTCGACGTCTCTGGCTTCGAGACGCGGCAGGTCGTCTGGATCGATTACGACAATGACGGGCGCATCGACCTTTTCCTGGCCTTTCGGGACGGCCCCAACATGCTCTTCCACAACGAGGGCCATCATTTTCGCAATGTCGCGCATGAGTTGGGCGTCGATGACCCGCGCCGGACAGTCGGGGCCGTCTGGTTCGACTACAACATGGACGGCAGGTTGGACCTGTTTGTGGCTAATCAGGACGGCGACAAGAACGGTCTTTGGCGTAACGACGGCACAAAGTTCACCGACGTCGCAGCCGAACTGGGACTGGAGGGAATCGCTCCCGGCCGTCTGGGCAGCAACGGGCCCAGCATCATTGATTTCAACAACGACGGCTACTTTGATTTGTTCGTCGCGGGCTACGGACGCAACTTCCTTTATAGAAACGATGGGCATGGGAAATTTGCCGAAATTGCGGAACAGATGGGAGTCCAGGGCGGCGATCGCGCAACACCGTCGGCTTGGGGCGATTTCGACAACGACGGACTCCCTGATCTGTACGTATCTTCGTACGTGGACAAGCCGGTGAACGAAAAGGACTACCTGTATCACAACGAAGGAAACCGTTTTGCCGATGTGACGCCTGAGCTGTTCCGTAAGCACGGCGCGACGCACGGCCTCCAATGGGCCGACTTCGACAAGGACGGCGCCATCGATATCGCGTTGGCGAACAACAACCCGGACGGGAAAAACACTCTCTATCGAAACGTCATGCCTCAGGATCGGGCGCGCCGTTCCCTGCAGGTGTTGGTGCTCGACGGCAAAGGCCATTACACGCGCGCCGGCTCGGAAGTTCGCCTCTATGAAGCAGGAACGCGCAAGGTGGTTGGCGGGCGCGTCGTGGACAGCGGAAGCGGATACACATCGCAAAGTCAGATGCCGGTGCACTTCGGACTGGGCGGCGTAAAGCGCGTCGATGTCGAGGTGACCTACTTCACACCCATGGGACGGGAAATACTGCTTCGGCGTGATGTCGATCCCGCAAAGATCCCGAACCGCATCCTCACAGTCCATGTGCCATTTCCATAGCAGCGAGCTGGCAGTCATCGCTTTTGAAGGCGGCAAGATTCTCTGACTGGATTCAGAATCTGGAGCACAACTTCCAGTCATGGCCGATTCTCAAAGAACATGCCCGGATTTTACAAATTCGTTTCTGCAGCCCTTATCGCCTTTGCAGCGGAGTTTGTCATCTTCTTTATGGCGAAACACAACCCCGCGGTTTCAGGTACGAACCCATTCAATGAAGACCCATTTGACGCGGTCGGCTCAGCGGCGATCCAACTGGCCATGTTTACGGCACTGATTGGCCTGGCAACGGTGTTGATCGGTTTGGAATGCTTTGCAATTATTCTGGGGTATATCCTGTTTGCTCGTTACCTTTGCATCTTCCGGGAGACGAATTCCAAGACATAGCCAGGAAACCAAGTCGGAACCTGGACGATGACCATTATGTCCCCGGCTCCGTTGGAACGAATGTACGAAAAATTTCGTTGACAGTACGAAATATTTCGTATAACCTTGCGTTCATGAAAAAGACAACAGATACCCGACCGACCGGTGGCGAGCTCGAGATCCTCGGCGTACTGTGGCGACGGGGCCCTTCGACCGTGCGCGAGGTCTATAACATTCTTGAGCGCAACCGGCCGATCGGCTACACCACGGTCCTGAAGCTGATGCAGATCATGGCGGAGAAAGGGCTGGTGATTCGGAACGAGGACCAGCGCGCGCACATCTACGAGGCTCGGGCCCCGCGGGATCAGACTCAGAAGCAGCTGGTGCGGGACCTGGTGGACCGCGCCTTCAATGGTTCCGCGCTCACCCTGGTGATGCAGGCCTTGAGCTCCAGGAAGGCAACGCGCGCCGAGCTGGCGCAGATCCGCAAGCTGCTGGATGATTACGAACGAGGTACCCGATGAATCCGATATCGTTTTTGAATGAGCCTCTCATGATAGCTCTGGGTTGGGCTCTGATCCATTTTCTCTGGCAGGGCGCACTGATCGCGCTGATGCTCGCCGCGGCCAATGCCCCGTTGCGAAAAGCTCGCGCAAACATCCGTTATGGAGTGGCCTGCGCTGCCATGATGTTGATGGTGATCGCCCTGGTAGTTACATTTGTCTGGAGCGCATCCGCAATCCTGACGGCGTCCGCGCGGGGCGCTCGAGAAGATGTGCTGCAATCCGCTCCGGGGATTGTCGCCCGAAGCGTTCCCCTATTGCCTGCCTTCCTCGTGGAAACCCGGCTTATGTCATGGATCCCCTGGCTGGATTGCCTGTGGCTGGCGGGGGTGCTCCTGATTGCAGCACGCTCTGCCGGCGGGTGGTTTGCCGCGCAGAGGATGAAGCGCAGCCACACGACGCCTGTGGGCACGGTCTGGGAGCAGCGGGCACGGCGCCTGGCGCAGGCGCTGAAGGTTTCTTGCCCCGTGCGGGTTGTGGAATCGGCGCTGGCGCGACTGCCTGCCGTGATCGGCTGGTTTCGTCCTGTAATCCTGATTCCCGCCTCCGCGTTGACCGGCGTGGATCCGCAACAGCTCGAGGCGCTGCTGGCGCATGAACTGGCGCACATCCGCCGGCACGACTACTTGGCGAACCTGGTCCAGACTGCAGCCGAAACGCTGCTCTTCTATCATCCCGCGGTCTGGTGGGTCGGCCGCAAAATCCGTGTCGAGCGGGAGAATTGCTGTGATGACTTGGCTGTTCAGGCGTGCGGCGATGTGCTCACCTACGCTCGCGCCCTCACCCAGTTGGAGGAATTGCGCGCCGGCGGGTCAAGGTATGCGATGGCAGCCGACGGGGGTGCGCTGATCACGCGTATCAGGCGGCTGATTGGATCCAGCCAGGTGCCCGAGCACGGAACAAAGACCTGGCTGGTTGTTGCCCTGGTGATCCTCATCGCAGGCGCGGCTTGGGCGGGGGCTCAAGTCACTTCTTCAAGACAAAGCGAGGCGCGCCGTGCCGCCGCCGGATCCGATGTCAAACCCCCGGTTCAGAAGGAATCTGGAAGTTTCATCGCCGATCTGGCCGATGCCGGATATGCGAACCTGAGCGTGGATCAGCTCATCGCATTCAAGATTCACGGTGTCACCGCCGACTACATCCGCCAGTTGAGCACGGCCGGAATGAGGAATCTCACTCCTGATGACCTGGTCGCATTCCGCATCCACGGCATCGAGCCGAAACAAATTTCCGAAATGCAGTCGGCCGGTTTCGGAAGACTCACGCCCGATCAGGTCCTTGCCATTCGGATCCACGGGGTAACTCCCGATTTCGTCGCTCGGATGAACGCTCTGGGATTCGGTGAGGCGACAGTGGATCAAGTGCTCGCGTTGAAAATCCACGATGTGACGCCGGAATACGGCGGTGAGATCAAGGCCTTGGGACTGCCCGGCATGACGATCGACCACCTCATCGCTTTCCGGATCCATGGTGTGGAACCCCGGCAAGTGGCCGAAATGCAGTCTCTGGGATTGGGAACGCCCTCAGCGGATCAGGCTGTGGCGCTGCGCATCCATGATGTAACGCCTGATTTCGTCCGCAGCCTTAAGGCAGCGGGCTGGACGGATCTGAGCTTCGATGCCGTAATTGCGGCACGCATTCATGGCACGTCCGCAATCGACGCAATTAAGCAGAGGATAAAGAAGGTGGTGACGGATTTGCTGATCCAATGGAAACAGGCATTGAAGCTGCCGTCCGGCGCCCTGTAAGGAGATTAGGAAAATGAGCTATAAGAAAGTTATCGCCGTCGTCGTGGCCTGTTGCAGCCTGCTGGCGGCTTGGGCCTATCAAGATCAACCGCCAATCTCCGGGCAGTGGCTGATCGACGGTCGCCCGTTGGACGGCAGAGTTCAACTCACGTTGCAGGGAAATCGTGGAGCTTCCGGACACTTCAGCAGCTCCTCGACGCTGCCGCTTGACCAGCTCCGGGGCCTGGCCCGCGGGCAAATGGACTCGGCGGGAACCAACGTACGATTCGAAATCGTGCGCGATGCCGGCACCCTGGTGTGCGAAGGCTATTTCAAGGGCGGCAACGGCTCCGGTGCTTTCACCTTTTCACCCAACCCCGGGTTCATCTCGGAAATGCGTTCGCTGGGCTACGATGGGCTCTCCAACGACATGGTGTTCGCCATGGCTGTGCACGATGTGAAGCTTGCCTATGTGCGCGATCTGCGCGGCCTGGGGCTGGATCGTATCTCCTCGGATCAGCTGATTGCGATGTGCATTCATGGCGTGGCGATCGAGTATATCAAGGAGATGAAGGCCCTGGGTTATGGCGAACTCTCGCCCGACAATCTGGTCGCCATGCGCATCCACGGTGTGAGCGTGGAATTTGCGCGGGAACTGAAGGCACTCGGGTACGATCCGTCGGTCGACCAGATGGTGGCCATGCGGATCCATGGCGTAACTCCGGAACTCGCACGAGAAATGAAGGCGCTCGGCTACGCTGCCGTTTCTCCCGATCAGATGATCGCCATGCGGATTCATGGCGCCGACATCCCCTTTGTGAAGGAGGTCAAGTCACTCGGGTATGCCCCGAGCGTGGACCAGCTGGTGGCGATGCGCATTCACGGCGTCACGCCGGAATATATCCGGAACCTGCAGGCGCGCGGGATGAAGAATCTCACGATCGATCAAATCATCAGCCTGAAAATCCACGGAATTAACTGAACCGAGCAGCGAATTGCCGGGCTTTCTGCCGCTCAGAAACCGATTTCGGCCCGGCAATTCGCTGCCTGCCCCGAGTTCCCCACGGATTTCCTTCCTTCCCTCCCCGATTTCCCCTTGTGCTCCCGGATAGAAACGTTTATAAGGATCTTTCCACACTAGATCGGCAACAGGACTATCTCCTGCCCCTCCCGCGAAACCCTTTTCCGGATCGTTAGAACATCCAGCGGATTTTTGACTCGCCTGAAACAAATGCGGGCAGCGTGTTGTCCTGACTTTGCTGCCAGGCTATGCCCCATTAAGTCTGAAAACATCTCCATCCTTCTGCAATTCGTCGATCCTTGGAGACATGCGTCGATCTGGAGTGAAGCTCATCGGATAATCCTGTCCCGGACTGCTCTGCTGCCATAACCTGACACTGAAGGATGGCAACAAATATGGCTCGATGGTTGGCATGCAACTTTATACTCCTCGCACTTTTCGGAAATGTGCGGGAGCTATCAGCGAATCGTCAATCGCTGGTAAGAGGTACCGTTCGCGATCCGAGCGGGGCCGTGGTGCCCGGCGCCAGTGTCTATTTGCGCGGCACCGACATTTTGAGTGTCAGCGGCGGCGATGGACGATTTGAACTGAGTGGTTCATTGTCGGGGGATGCGACACTCGTAGCGACCTGCGCGGGGTTTCGCGCCTTTGAGCAGCGCATCTCCATGGGTGCTGAACCGATAACGGTAGATGTCACTTTCGAGATCGAAGGGCCATTCGAACAGGTCCATGTAACGGCCCAGACATCGAATCCCACGCCGCCGGCGCAACTCAAACTCGCGACGTTGGACGTTCTGAAAACCCCCGGCACCGAGGCCGATCCCATGCGTGCCGCGCAGATGTTTCCCGGCGTGGTCAAGGTCGACGAAGGCGCCGGCCTGTTCGTGCGCGGCGGCGACGTGAGCGAAACCGCCACCTATCTTGACCATGCGCGGCTCTTTCATCCATACCGTTATGAGACGCCCACCGGGGGGTTCTTCGGCACCGTCGATCCCTACTTGATTTCGGGCCTGAGCTTGGCTACAGGGGCGTTCCCGGCCCGGTACGGCGATGCACTCTCCGGGGTGCTCGAATTGACAGGGTTGGAAAGCCCACGGAAAACGAGCATTTCGGCGAGCCTGGGACTGGGAGCGGTCTCTGCCAGCCTGGCACTTCCTCTGAATTCCCAATTGGGTCTGCGTTTTTCCGGCAATCAGACCTTTTCCCGGCTGCTCTACGAGGTTAACCCAAGCGACCAGCACTTTGAGAGATTTCCGTCGGGGTCTGATCTGAACCTGAGTTTCTACGCTGATTCCGCCGGTGCCGGGCGGTTCAAGGTCTCTGCGTTTACCAATCGAGAGCAGGTGGGCGTCGAGCTGCAACAAGACTCTTTTACGGGAATCCTGGATTCAGAGAGCCGCAATCGACTGTTCAGCTTCAACTGGCAAAAAACGTTGGATCAATGGCTGCTGGAAGTGACGCTATCCTCGGGCGCTTATCGCGAAAAAAGCAGCGTAGGCGTCCTGGATCTGACATCGAACGATTCCGGGGAAAGAATCCGTCTGGATGTTACCCGCTATGCAGCCGGTTGGACCGTGAGGACCGGAGTGGAAGCGGAACGCCGGGGCGCAATATCCCAGGGCACGATTCCGTCTATCGGTGGCGACCTGGGCGGCATTCAAGGGACACGTCCGTGGTCAATCGATCAAAGCGAGTGGCGCGCCGGCGGCTACTCAGAGCTGGAGCGGACGTTCGGCCGCTTCAGCCTAGATGTCGGCGCACGCCTCGATCGATTCCAGGCGCTGCGGGCTTGGGGAGCAGATCCCCGAGCCACCGTTACCTATGCATTGACCGGTAAGCAGCATTTTCACCTGGGGTGGGGAATTTATCATCAGGTTCCTTTGCCTGTGTATCTCAATCGCGAGGACGGAAATCCCCTTCTGCAGCCCATGCATTCCCAGCACCTGGTGGCCGGCTATGAATACGGGGAGGAGTCGGGGCCCGTTTTTCTGAGGGTAGAGGTCTATACAAAAAAGTATGGCAGGCTTCCACTGCAGGACGCGGTTTTGAATTTCAATGACAAAGGCAGCGGCTCCGCGCGCGGAGTTGATTTCTTCTTGAAGCTGGCTCCATCCGGTCCATGGCAGGGATGGGTTTCATACAGCTACCTAAACGCAATGAGGCTCTATACTCCCTTCGATGATTTCCAGCGTTATGATATTCCCACTGCCAGGTTCCGCCCTGATTTTGACATTCCTCACACGCTCCAGCTGGTCCTTCAACGTACTTTGACGGCTTCTGTCAGCTTGGGAGCCAGCCTTCGAATCGCATCGGGGAAGCCATTTACACCGGTAGTCGGCAGCTTGATGACTCCTGGAGGATTCCTTCCCGTCTTTGGCCCGATCAATTCCGGACGCCTTCCGCTCTATCAGCGGCTCGATTTCAGCCTCAGCAAGAGTTGTACCGTGGCACGGGAGATAGCGATGATCCTCTATCTGGGAGCTACAAACGTCATGGATCACAAGAATGTTCTCGGATATGTCTATTCCAGCGACTACAGTCATCGCTCTCCCGCGGAGGGGGCATGGGGACGGACTTTCTATTTCGGGATGAGTTTTCAGCGATAAGCCAGGGAGACGACCCACATGGTATCGATGATCATGCTTTCTTTTCTATTTGTGGCGGCCAACGAGCCTCTCACGCTCCTGATTGCGCGCATTGAACACGCAATGATAGCCGGTTCGATTGGGCAACTCGAGCAATGCCGCCAAACCCTGCTCGAGAATGTCGCCAAATCGTCGGGCAGTGAGGCGAACCTGATGCGGTATACGCTTGCCTATGTCGATTGGCGCCTGTATCCACTGCTGATGACAGACAAGGGGAAACGGGGCGAAGTCTACATACAGGAAGCCGAGAAGCAACTGAAGGAGCTGGTAAAGGCGGAACCGGGCAACGCCGAGGCTCATGCGTTGCTGTCAACGGTCTATGGGCAGGAAATCGGAACGAGTGTGTGGGAAGGGATGGTCCTTGGCCCAAAATCATCGGCGTCCATCGATACCGCGTTGAAACTGGCCAAGGATGACCCCCGAGTAGCTCTGCAGGCCGGCGTCGGCGCAATGTTCACGCCCAAGATGTTCGGCGGCGGAACTGAGAAGGCCGAAAAGGAGCTGAGACGAGCGGAGGCTCTGTTTTCGAAGGAGCCCACGAATACTGCCTGGCCGAATTGGGGACGATTGGATGTTCTCGCATGGATGGGCCAGCTGCTTGCCTCGAAGGGAGATCGCGAAGGCGCCCGAGCCTATTACAATCGGGCTCTGGCTCTTGAACCCGACTACGGCTGGGTCCGATACGTTCTCTTGCCGGCTCTGGACAATCCCACTAAGAAGAAGTAAAAGAAGAAACTATGCCTGCCACCGAAGTGAAATCTCGAAGAATGTTTGCCGGAGCACTCCTGATCTGGGGAGCGGCAATCCTTCTCCAAACCATAGTCCTGGCTGAACAGGAGAAGGTTTACCTGCTATACGCATTTCAAGGCGCTGCCGTCTATTACGGGTTACTGGGAATCCTCGCGGTCTTGCCATGGAAAACCTGCAAACGACTGGCAGAGCGCCCGCACTCACGATGGGCCGCAATTGGGATTCACCTCATCCTCGGGACATCCATTTTGATCGTTTGGCAAGGAATCTACCTGGGCTGCCTGTATCTGTGGACGGGGAATCTGTCCGAAATTCACCTCGAGACCACTGGACTCTGGCAGGCTTTGGGCGCAGTGACGACTTATGGCATGTTGGTGGCTGGAATCATCGCCGTCCAGACCTCCCGCCGCCTCCAGATCCAGCTGCAGCGACAGGCGGAACTGCAGATCCTCGCGCGCGATGCCGAGATCCGAGCGCTCAAGGCCCAGATTCGGCCCCACTTCTTTTTCAATGTGATGAATTCCATTTACTCCCTCATCGAGACACGGCCCCGGGAGGCGCAGGAGATGGTGGAACTTGTGGCCAATCTTATGCGACAGACGCTCGATGCGGCCGACGAGGATCTTGTGTCACTGGAGTGGGAGCTGGATGCCGTTCAGACCTACCTCCGCATGGAAAAGATCCGGTTAGGCGACAGGTTGAAGATTCGAGTTGAAAGTGACGGCGCTCCGCTGGATTCTTCGGTTCCTCCTTTGTTTCTCCAGCCCCTGGTTGAAAATGCCGTCAAACATGGGATCGCGCCTGTTGCCGGGCCGGGTGAGGTGGACGTGTTGATAAAGGCCGACCAGGATCAGCTGGAATTCTCCATCCGCGACAGCGGGCCCGGCTTTCGTGAATCCGCGGGAGCAGAGGAGCGGGAGGGGCGGGGGCTCTCCATAACCCTGCGCCGTCTCGAGAATTTGTACGGAAAGCGGTTTTCGGTCGCCCAGAGACAGCTGGAGCCTCGCGGATTCGAAGTGTGCATCCGCATCCCGCTACAGAAGCTCGATTCCTCAGCTACCACAGCCCATGTCTGAAAAAGTGATTCTCGGAACCCTGATTGTGGATGATGAACCGCCCGCGCGGGAACTGATGCTTGTTCACGCATCGCGGAGGCAGGAACTTCGGATCCTGGGTGAAGCAGCGGACGGAGCTGCCGCAGTGGAAGCAATTCAAAAGCTGAAACCCGACCTCGTGCTTCTGGACGTAGAGATGCCTTCCCTGGATGGATTCGCGGTACTCGAGGAACTGGACCGGCGCGGCATATCGATGCCCAGAATAATCTTTGTGACCGCTTTCGATCGTTATGCGGTGCGGGCATTTGAAGTTAATGCGATGGATTACCTGCTGAAGCCTGTGGGCCAGGCACGCTTCGATCAGGCAATCGATCGCTGCCTGGAGGCTTACGCGGACGCCGGCAAAAGCGACGAGGGAATCCGGCGCCTACTCGAGGATGTCCTTCACCTGCCGCCGCAAAGACTCCTCGTGAAGGAACGGGGACGCATCGTTCCAATTCCGGTCTCCGCGATCGATTGGCTGGAGGCGGAAGGGGACTATATTCGCGTCC
>JBEKYG010000110.1:0-9947 GCA_049511215.1 Acidobacteriota bacterium
TTGGTTGGAAATATCATCTTTTCACGTGGCTCGATCAGACTGGATGGCGTAACCGGAGCGATTGCCGGCGGCACGATCCAGGTCAACGGATCCGCCGGGATTCAGGATGCCGCCCTGAGCACGATCAATCTCCACGGCTCTTTGCACAAGGCGCGCCTGCGTTACCCAAAAGATTTGGTTTCCACGATCGACGCCGAACTGAGTTTAAATGGCGGCCGGGACACGCAGGTGCTCACAGGCGATGTGTCCGTTCTACACGCAGAGTACCTGCGCGATTTCAGCTTGCTCGAACAGATCCTAGGTGGGTCCTCGGGTTCCTCGGAGCCCCAAGCCACGGACTCCCCCCTTTCCGGGATAAGCTTGAACGTATCGGTCCATTCTCGGGATGATGGCCTCTACATTGATAACGAGCTCACTCGAGTCCAGGCGAGGATGAGCCTGACTCTGCGCGGCACCATTGCCGATCCTTACGTGACCGGCCGCGTCGATGCTACGGAAGGAGTCATTTTTTTCCGGGGGAACCGCTTTGACATCCTGAATGGCTCCATCGATTTTTTGGACCGGAATCGGATTAATCCCGTGTTGAATGTCCGGGCCGAGGCGGATGTGCGCAGCTATAGGGTGCGCCTTGATATTAACGGCGACCTGGAGCACTTGCACTCGCACGGACTGACCGTCTCTTCAGACCCGCCGCTCTCGCAGGTCGACATTCTTTCGTTGCTCATCACCGGAAAGTCGGCAGATCCCGGAGTGATTGGGACAGAAGACCCGCGGCGGCAGGCAGAGATGACAGGCCTGAGCGCGGCCAGCATTCTCTCCGAGGAGATGACCAGCGCGGTCGGCAAACGCGTGGAGCGCATCTTCGGGCTCAGTACGTTCCGTGTTGATCCCTTCCTGGCGGGCGCGGAAACTGATCCCACCGCCCGCGTGACGATCTCCGAGCGGCTGTCTCAGGATCTTTCGATCACCTTCTCCCGAAACCTGTCCACCAACCAGGAGCAAATCGTTCTGCTTCAATACGACGTCAATAAAAACCTGTCGATCATCGCGACGCGGGACGAGAATGGAAAATACGGGATAGATTTTCGGTTCCGCAAGCGCCTTCGTTGATGACTCTTCGCCCGAAAGGGCCTGTCAAAGAATAACGTTTACACTTTGGCGCGAGCGCCGGGCGGGCAGATGCAAGGCGCCGCGACGCAGGCGATGCCAGTGCGCATCGTCGAGGAGCGGCAACGCCGCGGATGCCCGCCCGCCGCCGCGCCCCTACGGGCTGCGGCCCTGGGGGCCGCAGCAAAGTGCAAACGTTATTCTTTGACAGGCCCTAAGTTCAAGGAAAAGTATTACATTTTTCAAATGCTGCAAGTAGAATTAAAGTTATGCTGAATAGGTCCTTGAACATCAGAGAGGGTTGGTTTTTATGAAAATTCTGGTAATCGAAGATGAAAGTAAGGTAGCCAACTTTGTGAAGAAGGGGTTGGAACAGTCCGGCTATGAGGTTGACGTGGCTGCTGACGGCGAAGAGGGGTTCGACAAGTTCCGCGCCGTCGACTACGATTTGGTACTGCTCGATCTTATGTTGCCGAAAATTACCGGGTGGGAGCTGATCCCACTTCTGCGCAAACGTAAGCCCACGCTTCCCATCGTGGCCGTGACTGCCAAGACGGCAGTCGAGGATCGCGTTCAGGGTTTGAACCTGGGTTGTGATGACTACCTGGTCAAGCCCTTCTCTTTTGCCGAGTTGCTCGCGCGTATTCAGGTGCAGCTACGGCGCGGTATCACTCTTGGGACTGCCGAGCTAAAAGTCGCGGACCTGGTGCTCGATCCGCTCAAGCGTAAAGTGACGCGGGCCGGCAAGACCATCGAGCTTTCCAACAAGGAGTTTGCTCTCCTCGAATATCTGCTGCGCAACAAGGACGAGATCGTGACCCGGAATATGATCGTGGAAAATGTCTGGGACTCGAGCTTTGACAACTTTACCAATGTCGTTGACGTTTACATTAATTACCTGCGCAATAAGGTGGATCGGGGCTTCGATCAGCAGCTTATTCAAACAGTGCGCGGCGTCGGTTATACCCTCCGGAGTGCCGCACCGTGAATGTGAGAACTCTCCGTTTCAAATTAAGCTTGACGAACGGTCTGTTCATCTCGATATTCTTCGTGCTTTTCGGGTTAGTGCGCTACCAGACGTTTTCCTACCGCGCAGAGCGAGCTCTCGACCAGAGCCTGGAACGCGAAGCGAAGTTCTTTACTGACCGGGCACTCATCACGCCTGAGGGGTTCGACTGGAAGCCCGATGTGCGCCCCGCCGAGGTAATGGCACTGGATACCATTCGGCCATTTTTTGTTTTGACCGATCTGAAGGGGCGTGTTCTGCGCGAAGAGTTTTACGGCTACTACATCAGGAACATGCTGGAGCAGAAAGACCTGGACGGGGTCCTGCATCAGCAATCCGGCTTCAATGACGCATCCGCGGCCGATGGCAGGGCATTCCGCTTCATCAACCAAGTCATGTCCTCTGAAAAAGGTGAGAGAATCGTTCTGCACCTGGGAAGGTCTCTGGATCAGCTCAACGAGGTGCTGCACGACTACATGATGATTTATATGTACTCGGTGCCTTTCGTGCTCATCGTCGCCTTGGGTGTGGGCTGGTTTCTCGCCGTGCACGCGCTCAAACCTTTTGAGGACGTGGCCAAGACCGCCGAGCAGATCACCTCGGAAAAGCTGAACACCCAGATTGAAAACGCCCGCAACGAACAGGAAGTTCAGAGGCTTGTCCAATCATTCAACTCCATGGTGGCCCGATTGAGGCAGTCGTTCGAACAGATGCGTAAATTCAACGCGAACGTCGCCCACGAACTGCGTACGCCATTGGCAATTCTGCAGGGTGAGAACGAACTCGCTCTCAGATCCTCGTCCATTCCCGAAGATATCCGGATTATCCTGATAAGCAATCTCGAAGAGCTTGGACGCCTGACGCGAATCGTGAACGATATTCTAACGCTGTCCGAAGCTGAAGCCGGCGCGCAGGTGCTGGAAATGAAACCCATCAATCTGAAGCCCTTGATCTTGGA
Source organism: Acidobacteriota bacterium (assembly GCA_049511215.1). Lineage (GTDB taxonomy): Bacteria > Acidobacteriota > UBA6911 > UBA6911 > UBA6911 > JAFNAG01. The sequence continues at coordinate 3,072 of JBEKYG010000110.1, forward strand.
CCTGGCGGACCAGATGCAGCTATTAGCCATGGAGCGCAACGTCCGGATTGATGTTCACGAACTGCCGGATGCCATGGTGGAGGCAGATGACCTGTGGATGCGGCGAGCCATCCTCAACCTTCTGGACAATGCCATCAAGTACTCCAGGGATGGGGGAAAGATCGAGGTTTCGATGACCGTTGACGAGACCAAGGTGCGGGTTAGGGTTCGCGATGACGGCATCGGCATCGCGACCAAGGACCTGCCATTCATCTTCGATCGCCTTTTCCGTGCTGATCCAGCGCGCAATCGGATCAGCGGTGGTTCGGGCCTTGGTCTGGCCTTGGTCAAATGGGTGGTCGAAGCCCATGGCGGAAGGATCGAGGTGTTCAGCGAGGCCGACCGAGGCGCCGAATTCCAGGTCGCGCTTCCCCTCTGCCCACCTGCCAAAGGCGCAACCGGCAAGACGGCGAAAACAAGCCACATCACCCAAAGCCCGACGCTCTAAAATATGGACAGGATACCCATTTGTGTTGCCTTTTGGAGCGATGCCGACGTATAATGCACGTTTTGTCACAGGAGGTCGCGACCGTGTACGCAGTCATCAGAAGTGGTGGAAAACAGTATCGGGTTGCCGAGGGTGAAATCATTCGCCTGGAGAAGCTAGATGTTGAAGCGGGGACCGTGGAGTTCAAGGACGTATTATTGGTGAATACGGGGGAGCAGACCTATATAGGGCAGCCGCTTGTGGAAGGGGCTACAGTTACCGGCACCGTCGAGGGAGAGGGGCTGGGAGACAAGGTTCTCGTATTTAAGTATAAGGCGAAAAAGCAGTATCGCCGCCTTCGCGGGCACCGGCAAGCCTATGCCAAGGTGCACATCGACAAGATTAACATGATAGCGTAAACGGCTTAAAAAACAGAGGGCAGCATGGCACACAAGAAGGGCGTTGGCAGTTCCAGAAACGGTCGTGACAGCCAGTCCCCGCGGCTGGGAGTGAAGCGTTTTGCCGGTCAGTTGGTTAGCGGAGGGACGATCATCGTCCGACAACGAGGGTCGAGATTAAAGCCGGGGCTCAACGTTGGGATCGGCCGTGATGATACCTTGTATGCAAAGGTCGCCGGGGTCGTGAGGTTTCAAAACCGCGGACAGTTGGGCCGTTTTGTTCATATCGAGGCGGTGTCATAGCCATCCGAACTGCACATGGACACTGAAGCATGCAAGCAGGACCCCAAATGGGGTCCTTTTTGTTTTTGAGAAGAGTGGGATCCGAATGCGCTACCATCAGGTCTCGTGATGTTCATCGATCGCGCAAGAATCATGATATATGCCGGAAATGGCGGCAACGGATGCATGGCATTCCGCCGCGAGAAGTTTGTTCCGCGTGGCGGACCCAGCGGTGGCGATGGAGGCGATGGAGGAGATGTCTACTTCGAGTGCACGGACCGCGTCAACACCCTCCTGCACTTCCAGTTCACGCGGATCTTCAAAGCCGGGCGGGGCCGGCACGGCGAAGGCTCTGGGCGTCATGGCAGAGACGGTGAAGATATTACTATCGAGGTGCCGCCAGGCACGCAAGTGTTCCAGGAGCCAGAGCACCGGCTGCTCAAGGATTTTGCCGTTCCAGGCGAGCGCTTGAGGGTTGCCGCCGGCGGCAAAGGGGGCAGGGGAAATGCACAATTTGCCACCGCGACCAATCAAGCCCCGCGCCGTGCGGAACCAGGGTGTCTCGGAGAGGTTTTGGAACTGGCGCTGAACTTGAAGCTCATCGCCGACGTAGGATTGGTCGGATTCCCCAACGTCGGGAAATCAACGCTGATCTCGCGCATCAGCGCGGCAAAGCCAAAGATTGCAGATTATCCCTTTACTACCCTGGCGCCTCATCTTGGAGTTGTCGCACTCGACGGTTTTCGATCCTTCGTCGTTGCCGACATACCTGGCCTTATCGAAGGTGCGCATGAGGGGCATGGGCTGGGAGACCAGTTTCTAAAGCATGTGGAGCGTACCAAGGTTTTGGTCCATCTCGTGGATATCAGCCAGCCAGAGCGTGATCCGATCGCCGACTACAAGACGATTATGCGTGAGTTGACACTGTTTAACGAAGCACTAGCGGCACGCGGACAGGTCGTGGTGGCATCAAAAATCGATGCGCTCGCCGACCCACGCAAACTCGCTCGGCTGAGGTCGATGTGCACTCGGCGCAGGATACCCTTCCATTGCATTTCCTCCGTCACCGGCAAGGGTATACCGGAATTGATCGGAATCTTGGAAAAACTGCTGGCCGACAGTGTAGGCGCATGACCTCGGCTGCCGAGCCGAGGTGCGCCCAAAAAGGAGATCCGATTTGGCGGCAAAAAGGCTGGGCGTCCTGGGAGGCAGCTTTAATCCTGTCCACCTGGGACACCTCCGCATCGCTCAGTTCAGCCGTGAAGTTTTCGATCTCTCCCAGGTTCTTTTTGTCGTTGCCTCAGCGCCACCGCATAAACAGGCTACGGATTTAATCCCATTCACCCACCGATATGCGATGGTAAGCTTGGCGACCTCCGGGGTTGCCTGCTTTGTCCCTTCCCTGGTTGAGCTGGAACCGCCCACCAGCCCTTATTCGGTGGAGACGATGGCCAAACTGGCGCATCGCTTCGGCACAATCGGGAAGGACCTCTATTTCCTGGCCGGAGGGGATTCACTCCGGGATGTAGCAGGATGGCACAGGAGTGAAACGCTGCTACTGTCCTATAACTTTATATTTGCCATGCGTCCCGGCGTGCCTGTGTCGGATTTCTGCGCCGCCCTGCCACCCATGGCACTCGATCGCGTGGTTGATTGCAGAGGTCTCGACTTATGCGGGCTGAAGCTCCGCGTTGCCGCGGAGCTGGCCGAGCCCAAGTGCCGCATCTTCCTTGTTGATGCCGGTGCGCCGGATATCGCGGCTTCGCAGATCCGCTTGTTGGCCTCCGTGGGTCAGCGCATCGACCACCTGGTGCCGGATCTTGTGCATGAATATATTCTAAAACTCAAACTGTATGGTGAATGATGAATGAAGCTTTGAAGATTGCCATCAAGGCTGTGGACGACAAGAAGGGTATCGATGTTGTGGCCTTGGACATCGCGGCGGTGGCCACGTTTGCCGACTATTTTCTGCTCTGCTCCGGCGACTCATCGCGGCAGGTCCAGGCAATCGCCGATGAAGTAGAACAGAGACTGGCGGCCCGCGGTTTCCGACCCGCCCATGTCGAGGGTTACAACAACGCAGAATGGATCCTGATGGACTACCTCGACGTGGTCGTCCACATTTTTTCCCGGAAGGCCCGCGCCTATTACGATCTCGAGCGCCTGTGGCGGGATGCCAAGGCCATCGACGTTGCCAAGCTGCTCGAGCAGGCTGAGCCGGAGACCGTCCCCGTGCGACGAACCCGAAGGCACAGGTCCTGAGAGCCCGGCCAGGCAAACAATCGGCTACCAATCGACAAATCAACGATTCGTGTTATTCGTGGCCGCTTTTTTCTTGCAGTGTCTGAATCGCAGGTGATGGTTTCACCCAGGAGCCCCTCCTAATTCTCGGACGGGCTCCTAGGGTTGAATTAACGTGGTGCTTCCGGTAAAATTCGGCCCCTTGTGAGGATATGCGTATAAAGGTCTGCTGGGTGGGCAAGACGCAGAGTGCTCCCCTAAAATCCATGATATCGGATTATCTGGACAGATTGAGTCATTTGTCACCGATAGAGATTGTCGAGGTGCCTGACCTTTCAAAAAGGAGAGGGCTCCGGGGCGCTGTCCTGTTGGCCGCGGAAGGAGCGGAAATCGCGCGAGCCATTGCCACCGACTGCCGCAAGGTGGTGCTCGACGAGTGCGGCACGCAGTTCAGTTCCGAGGAATTTGCCCGTTGGATCGAAGCGGGGCGGGTTCAAGGGACGCGGGAAATTGCTTTCATTATCGGCGGGCCGGCAGGCCTTGATCGCGTCTTCTCACAGCATGCCCATCTCAGCCTGTCCTTGGGGAAAATGACCTGGACCCACGAGATGGTCAGGGTGTTGTTGTTGGAACAGGTCTATCGCGCACTAAGCATTTTGCGGAACATCCCGTATCATAAATAGGCGAGTGGGAGAAAATCAGTAATGGATGAAAAGAAGTTGGAATGTTTTAGGGGAAGGCTGATACAGAAGAGACTCTCGCTCACCAACATGGTCATTCGCACCGAAGGTTACGGCCGCGAGAAAGAGCCTGCCATACAAGACGTTGCCGACATGGCGGTGGAGTCCTATACGAAAGAGTTCATGTTCGGCAAGAGTTCCGGGGACCGCGCCACGCTGCAGATGATCAATGAAGCCCTGGAACGTATTGAAGACAAGTCGTATGGAACCTGTGTGCACTGCGGCGAACCGATTCAGCCAAAGCGGCTGGAGGCGGTGCCGTGGGCTCTGTATTGCCTTCGTTGTCAGGGGTTGCAGGAAAAAGGCTTGCTGAAGGATTGAACCTGGATTGCGCGGCAAAGAGCGACACCTCGCTTTGCCAGTTTTCACTTTCAGCACAGCTACCGTGATTCTGGAATAGTGGAATGGCCCATTTTTCGCAATGACCCCAATCATCCTTCTGCCGACCAGCCGGGACCTCCCATCTTCCCCGATCCGTCGCATCGCCGACGGCATCCTCAATCTTCTCTATCCTGAGTCGTGCTTTGTCTGCTCTACTCCAACCTCACGCATGCAGGACCGCGGCATCTGCCCGAAGTGCTGGGATAAAACCATTCAGCTCCGCATCACCGGACCTTCATGCCCCAGTTGCGGGCTACCTTATCGATGCTTCCAAAGCGAACCTACGCATCTGTGCGGGAAGTGCTCCATATGCTTGCCTCCATACTCCGGCGCCCGCGCCTTCGGCAGCTATAGTTCTGAGTTGAGCCGTATCATACGGGCCTTGAAGTTCGACGGCCGGCGGGATCTGGCAGGGTTGCTTGCGCCTTTGTTAGCTTCGACCTTTCTGGAATCATGGTCAGCGCGAGAGATTGACCTCATCGTGCCGATTCCACTACACCCCAAACGCAAACGGGAGCGCGGCTACAATCAGGCTGCACTGCTGGGTCACGCGCTGGCACGCATCGTCGGGTTGCCGTTCTGCGACAACGCTCTGACGCGGGTGCGCAGTACCCTCCCCCAGGTCGGGCTGAGCGATTCAGAACGGACTGAAAATATGGAGCATGCCTTCCGTTGTACCAAGGCCACGGCAGTCAGGGGATTGCGCGTAATTGTGGTAGACGACGTCATGACTACCGGCTCAACCGTTGCAAGCGCATGCGAGGCATTGCTGGAGGAAGGAGCGGCGCGGGTTTCGGTTCTCAGCGTGGCACGGGCTGTACCCGGGTGGGAATAAGAAAAATCGCCGCGAATCTTAGCAGAATGAAGGCGCAGACCCAAACCGCGCAATCTCTGGATGCAATCAAATCGCCCCACAAGATTCACGAGACCGATGTTGTGTGTATCGTGGATTCCACGCATGGGCAAAGCACGCCCGCGCTCTATGGAATTACAGGACATCGTGAACAGAGAAAAAGCCTGGCTACTTGGGGGGACCAGGTTGATTGGGTGCGTTCTCGCGCGGGCGATCTCGACGCCAACTGTCCATTTTCTCGATGGTTTCCTCAAAATGCTGACCCTGGTCCGGACGCAGGATTGCGCGGATCGCCTCGTTCGTCTCGGCGCGCGTTTTTTCATATTGAGGCCGGAATTGCATCGCCAGGTTGCGATAGCGCTCTCTGCTCTTATTGATGATGGTCCGGAGCTGCTCCTTTTGCTGTGGATCGAGGTTTAGATGTTTTGCCATATCCTCGACAATGTCGTGTGGATTCGGCGCCCGGGATCTTGGCGGCTGTGAGGAGATGATGTGGTTTTGATAGATAAAGTGAGACACACCACCGGCCACTCCCCCGAGCAGAAATATCGCTATCAGCATGAGAGCTGCGCTCGTCTTCGACTTCATTACGTAGTATCCTCGGTGTGCCTACTTTTTGGGTGCGCTGAGGCTGGGGCCTGATGGCTTTTCCGCCAGGGCGTGGAGCACGCTATCGTCGGTGATCTCATCCGCGATTACCATCCGCGTGGGACGATCCCCCGACAAGAAGATGCTGTCGTAAGCCTGGTAAAGATCCATTCTCGGTCCCCGAAACTCAAGGTAGGCGAACAGGGAAATGATCACCAGAGTGACCGTTGCCATTGCCGGCACGATCTGGCGCGACAGACCCATAATGATCTGCCAGATGGTGATGCTCTGCTCTTCTTTTTCCAGACGAGCTCTCAGCCGCGTATAGAAAAAAGGTGAGGGCTCCAAGGCCGGAATGGACCTTCCAATGCGTCTGGGAAGCGTCAGGAGTTTCCACTCCCTAGCACACGAAGGGCAATGGCTGAGATGTGCATCGAGCTGACCTCGCTCTTCAGGAGGAAGCTCATCATCCATTAGCCGGAATAGCCAGCTTCGAACCACGCTGCATTCCATTTTCGCATCCTCACTTTGCCTCATCACTTGCTACTACGCCATATCGGGCAAGATATTTCATTTCTTGACCTCCGATTTTAGGCGCAAGGACTTGTCTGCGCTACACCAATTGGTTCCGGAGGCCGCCGTGGCTTCTGCAAAATCGTGCCCGGACTTTCCCGGGCGGGCCGGAAAGAGCGCCAACCACTTTACTGTAAGTTACTTAAACCGCCGGACATGATGCCGACGAACCCGAGGTCAGGACTTCAGAGGAGCAAAGTTCCTCAAGATGTTGGGTCAGCGTCTGAGTCCTGAGTTCAGAGCTCCTGACATGGTCGAGAAGCAATCTGTCCCAATCCGGGGTCGGAATCGGTATCGGAATCGCTATCGATTCGGTTTCCCTACGATTCCGATGCCGATTCCGACCCCGACCCG
>JBEKYG010000111.1:0-9936 GCA_049511215.1 Acidobacteriota bacterium
CTTGACGTCTGTACTTGGCTATCCTGTGGCACGGCAGGCCAACCCTGAAGAGATCGAAGATCCAAAACAAAGATGCACGGATCTTCATAAGGCCAGCCAAAAACAAGAGGCACTCAGAGACACATACGCATGTCTGGCAATGGCCGTGGATATTCGAGTCTTGGAGGCACGCTGTCCCAAAGGATTTGCTCCCTTTGCCTCCAGAGTTCGTTTTCTTTGATTATTGATCGAGGCCGGGCGCATAGGAAAAACGAGCTGCAACTTCTGGGATCGGAGCCGGGTTGGAAGGCTGTCATGCTTCCTATATGGGGGCGTTTTGTCAACTTTCGGCCCGTCTGCCGCGACTCCCCGGAACTCAGGATCGGCCAGAAAGGACGGTTTACCGTAATCCGACGTTGCCGTACTTGGAGTTTTGATGCACTTCTTCCAGCAAGCGGAAGCGGATTGACCCCCCCTGCTCAAGAAAGATCAAGCTCGTCAATCTCACGCTCTGGCAGGGCGCGGGCAATGGGCGGCGGTCTGGAAGGCATGCCGGAAGTGTGAGTTTGGAAAAACTGGGGGGCTGCAGGACGACGGCAGCGCCGGAGCAGATGCGATCAGCGCAAGAAAGCTTATCGGTCTAATCTGGCCGCCGAGGCACGTCATCCGCCTTCCTCGGTACGGCATTACTTGAGCGCCTCCAGCCTGACATACCCGCTGCCGGTTGCGAGCGCCTCAGTGCGATTTTGCAAACTCCACGACGAGTACTTCTATCGAGCGTCGTTCCGGCGTGAGTTGGAGTCCGAGTGCCTTCACCGCCGCCAGCAACTCCTGTTGGTCTTTCGGGAACGCCAACACGAAATCGTACCTCTCCGTAAGCCCCGTCTCATCGACTACAACATGGTGCAGGAACGACTCCGCCAAGCTGACCACCGCACGTATTGGCCGTCCCTTTTCGGAAGGCTGGAAGGTCAGGTTGCCGCTCGCTGCCTTGCGCAGGATATACACGTCCATCTCCCGTGATTCGCGGCGAACGCTTGCCTCGAAGACCGCGCTCACAAGTTGACGCAACATCGCCCTACGACTCTCGATACTGCTGTCGGGAAGAACCAGCGACAGGTCGTACCTGGCGCGCGGCAGGTTTTCAGGCAAGACAATCCGCGGTTCGGAAACGTCGTATGCACCGACGAGCAGCCCTCTCAAGTCCATCCCCCAAGCCTCCCACCTGTTGCCCGTCATTCGTTGCGCTCCAGGAGACATGCCCACTTCTGCGATCGTCATCGCAGAACGCACGAATACCTGAACAAGAGGCATCGGGCTGTTCGGCTCGGTCCCGATGATCGGCGTACCCCTCATTATTTGCTTCATCCGCAGGGTTCCCGCAAGCAGTTGGTCGATCGTGGACTCGTTTACTTCTGTCGGTGGGGTAAGACCGCGCAAGACGCCATTCCCATCGACAAGTGCCGTGTAGGGTCTCCCATAGATCCCGAATCGCTTGAACGTCACACTCCCGGGATCAAGCGCAACCCAACCGGAGATTGGGCGCTTGGGCAGAAATGCACTCACCGCTGACTTGTCCTCATCAGTGACAGATATGAATCGAACCGGCCTGTTTTTGAACTGGGATGCAAGCTCGTTCAGATGCGGGATTTGTGCAACACATCCCGAACACCACGTCGACCAGAATTCAAGAACAACCACGTTTCCCTTCAGGGAATCCCACGTCGCTTTGGCGCCGGTCGGCGCCTGAAGGAGCTCCAAAGATAACGATGGTGCCGGTGCGCCGTATGTTGGTTGTGCCATTTCCTGCACTTGACCGGCTGCCGGGGCATTTAACATCCAGGCTCCCGCGACCGCGATCAGAACAACGACAAGTTGCGACGTTCGACTCCACATTGGTCTACTCCTCTCGATAGGGCGCCTCTTCCCACCTGTGTTGCTATGATTTCCCGCGCGCATCGCGGGCGCGCACGCGGGCTCACTGGGAATAAGAAATGTGCGGTTGAAATATCAGGTGACAGGGTACCCATTTCCAAGTTCCTGAGGTTCATTCCGGGAATGCGGCGTTGGATATCCTGTCACTCTCTTTTATTGTGTGACGGTTCGTTAAACATCGTCCGCGCGCCGCTTGTCCCCGGTATAGTAAAAGACCAGGTAGGCCAGACCGACAGCTACTGGAATCAGGCCCAGCAAGGCGACGCTCGACGGCATGCCGTTTTGCTGGGCATCCCGGTCTTTCTCGGCGATTTGTTTGGCTTGTTCCGCCGAAATATTGAGGCTCTGGGCGAGGTTCTTGGCTCGCCAAAGGGTGTTCTCGGCGGACTCAATCCGATGGGTTGCGGCGGCTATGCCCAGCAGGCTGACGATCAGGGCGACGCCGGCAAAGCTCCACAAAAGGCCGCGCAACAAATAGACACGCGGCGACCAGGGTGCCAGCGCGTGCCCGATGGGGACCGGAGCCCCTTTTTCGAGCGCGGCCATGCGCTCCTGGTGAAACATCTGTAAGTTGCGGAACCGCAGGTATAGTGCTACAAGGATTACCACCAAGGTGGCGATCAAGAGAAAAACAAAAAGGGTTTCTCCGCGCATTTTCCTTCCTCCTGTCGATTGAGACCGGTGGCGGGGCGCGAAAGTTTCAAAACTTTGAGGCATTCACGCGCGGTCTAAATGAAGTTATGGTGGAGAAATTCGAGAGGATCGTGCGCGAATACCAGGACAAGATCTTCCGGCTTTCCTATTCGATGCTGCGGGACCGCGCTGCTGCCGAAGAGACCGCCCAGGACGTGCTGGTCCGCGTGTGGAAAGGGTTGCCGGGATTCCGCTCCAAGTCATCCCTCTCCACCTGGATCTACGCCATAACTCGGAATGCCTGCCTTACGGCCCAGGGCCGGCGCGAGCTCCGGTCTGTCTCTCTCGACGAACCGGCGCCGCGACGCGAGGCGGAACGGCGCGCGGTTGCCGAGTGGGCGATCCCGGAGTCGCTGGAAGCCGCGGAATTGCTCAACCGGTTGCCGGCGAGGTACCGGCAGGTTGTGGCTTTATTCTATATGCAAGAGAAGTCGTATGATGAAGTCGCGCGCATGCTCGACCTGCCGGTGGGAACCGTGAAAACGTACCTGTTTCGCGCGAGGAAAAGCCTGGCGGAGGAACTGGCCCGCGAGCGCGTCGTGAAAGGGGGCACATAATGGCTTGCCCGGAATTGGAAGATCTGTTGAGCGAGGGGAGCGGAGGTCATGCCGCGCACTGCGAGGAGTGCCGCGCGCTATTGGAAGCGCTTGCCCATGTCGACGCGACTTTCGACGCCGCCTTCGCCCATATCTCCGCGCCGCCGGGGCTGGCAGCAGCCGTGCAGGCACGTGTGGCACAAACACTCCCGGAATGCGATCCATCCCTGGTCCCCGAGGTTCTCGATTTGATCGGATGGGCAGCGGTGTTGGCCGTGGCGGCTATTGTTGTACCTCGATTTGCAACCCTTCTGAGCGCTGTCCTGGCCGGACTCGGCTAGCTCCACGCCGGCATGGGCCGCCGCTGAGATCGCGACGCGCATTCACATGGATCGGGAATCGGGGGAATTGGGGACGTCACCTTTTTTCCAGCCTAGATAACCCATAATTCGGATATTGCACCACGGGGGTTAGGGCAGCGTCCAGGTTCCCGCAATTGGTTCGCGTTGGATTCACCCTGGCCAAGTGGGCGCCCGCGGATTCACGGATTTCCCTGCGCAGCCGTTGCGGGAGCTCTTTAGCGGGCTTTAGGTGGCCGGTTTGACGGTCGGCCAGACCCCACGGATGCGGCCCTGGTGGAAGCTGATTTCCCCCAGGCTCAAGTCATGGGTCAGGCCGGCGACGTTTTTTCTGTATAATTCTCCTGAGGCGGCTAAAACCGCCTTGCCGCATTCGGGAGCCGGCAGTACTGCGGTGATGCGCGCCGCATCATCAAGCATTGCATGCCAGCGGAGACCCAGAGCCCTGGCGTCAGGTGGCCGTCCCTCAAAGGCGAGCTCATCTACTTCCGGCTGGCTATACCTGCCGCTGCGACGAGCCTCGGCGAGCAGTGAATCCGGACTAAAGCCGGGATCCTTGCCGCAGGCTGCCCACACAAGATACCCCAAAGGTTGCATCCGATCATGGCACTCCAGCACGTCCACCCAATCGCGCACCTCCAGGCGTCCCGCCAAAGCCAGCACCTTGTTGGTTGCCAGGTCGAAGGGATGCAGAACCAGCCCGAACAGCTCATCTTCCAGGAGCGGGAAAAAACGAAATGCGCTGTCACGAACCCACTGCAGGATCACGCGCTCCGCGTCTCTGGCGGCGATGACCTCCACATACGCTCGAGTTTCACGGAGGACCTGGATTTCGTATCCCTGGGATGAGAGGAGAGCACGATCGTTGGCCCACGTTGCCTGGAGGGCTTCCTCGGTGTCGTGAAACAGATCAATATCGAATGAAACCCGCGGCGCCTGAAGGAATGTGTTCAGGGCCACGCCCCCCGCGATGTAACTCTCTCCAGAACGGCGGCGATTTGCTGCAATTATGCAACAGAGGTCGCGTTGGAAGATTGTAATAGACATGCCCGAAGCTCCCGAGCCCGGATGAAGGCCCTGCGATCGCCATATCTTTCAATGCTGCACAAGGCTCGCAGTGCCTGCTCCGGATTGGCGGGCACGAATTCCGGAATTAGGAACCACAGGCACTGAAGGCGGTAATCCTGAATCAAGGCCTGAATCTCCGGCCGCAGTTCCTCGAAGGTCCGATTGGCGCTCGATGGTTTCATTTCACGATGCATTCAGTGATTACCTTCATTCATGGGCCGCAGGAAGAATAAGCTAAAAACCGGTCTGGTTTCAATCCCATAGGGGCGCGCTAAGCCGAGGTTTGCGTGAATGAACCGGTTCGCCGTTCCGACCCTTCCCAGAGCGGGGAGAAATACACGGGCTCGATGGGCGCCATGGCTTACGGCCGATAAGTCGGCGCTTCGCGTGTTGGCTTTGAAGTGTTGCAGGTTCATTCTGGTTCGGGTTCTTGATAGACACGCACCCGGCCTGATTCCACGATCCAGAGCTTTCCGGCGATTGATTCGCCGGTCAACGCGCGGGCAAGGGTGCGAATGAGATTCGTCAAATTGGCCGCACTTGGTTTGGGCGCAAGACGCAACACGGCGATGCCGGGGTATTGGCTGGGTCGAAAGCGCAATGGGTTGGCAAAGTCCAAATTCAGGCTGACCAGCACGCGCCTTTCACGCCGACACTTTTTGATCAGTTCTTCGTCGGTTGCGCCGCCCAATTGTTGTTGGGGGACGGTGGATACGTCGTGACCGGCTGCTTGGAGAATGGACTGCCCGCGTTTTCCCAGGTTCTCGTCGAGTTTCAGTTTCATGTTCCGACAGGTTCAAGCGGAACAGAGACATACCGCTCGCGGGACATTTCCGATCCGTAGGCGATACAGGCGCGAATGTCTTCTTCAGTCAATCCGGGATAGCTTTCCAGAATCTCTGGCACGGTGCTACCAGAGGCCAACAGGTCGAGGATCAGAGAAACCCAAATCCGATGCCCGCGAATACAGGGTTTGCCGGCACACCGTGCCGGATCGATCCAGATTCGCTGAAGAAGTTCTTCCCGTGTCATGGCCAGAGCATACTCCGCCCCACCGGTGATCCTCAAGCCTGCTTCTTCGCTTCCTGCGCCCACGTGTAGTTCAGTGTGGTTGTGCGCTTGAAGAAGGGTGACCGGTGGTCGGCGGTTGGCCGGAACCTCGAGAGCGCCGCTGCCAGACGATCGGACGGTTAGATCCTATCGGTCGCGGCTATGGGGCTGGGTTTTTCTGGAGTTCGTAGAGTTTGGCGTACTTGAAGTAGACGGAAATGGCTCCCATGATTGCCACCATCAAGCCGGGCGCGCCGTCCAGGAAACCTCGCTTCAGCAGATAGCCCTTCACAAACGTGGCGAGTGGGTCACCCACTATCTTGATCATTGAGGTCGTTTTCCCCTTCTGCCGATAGTCCTGTGCCGCCAGCGTGGAGTAGGTTTCCAGGCGCACCAGATAGTCGGAAAGGCTGCGGTAGGTGAAGTGCCGGATCTCGCCGCGGAGGAGGCCCGGCGTTCCATCAATCCGCACGGATTCGTGAACGCGTCCGCCCCTCCAGCGGCCATGCCTGCGATCAAAGAGCCGCAGCTGGTAGTCGGGATACCAGTCGCCATGCCGTATCCACCTGTCCATGAAGCAGGCGACCCGAGGGATGCGGTATCCTGGTTGCTGGAAGCCCCTCTGTCGCAACTGCTCGATCTCGCGGTTCAGTTCGGGCCCGATCCTTTCGTCGGCATCCAGCGAAAGAATCCAGTCATGACTCGCCCGCGCAACTGCATGGTTTTTCTGATCCACGAAACCCGTCCACGTCCGTTCAAAAATTCTGTCCGTATACCGGCGGCAGATCTCAACCGTCGCATCAGTGCTGCCGCTGTCGACGACTACAATCTCATCAGCCCAGGCCAGGGACTGAAGCGCTTCCTTGATGTTGACCTCCTCGTTGAGCGTGATCAGGGTGGCGGAGATGGGTTCCATGGGAGCCTAGTGTAGCGCAATCGGGGCCGTACGGTAAAAGTGCTGAAGAAAATCGAGCAACTCCCGGTCGGTCCTGGCCATGGTCCGGCGGGTCGCTCGCCTTTTGTGAAGAATTGTCGAGAGATTGGCAAGCCCGGTGCCGACGGCCCAATAAAAGCGCCAGTCCAGCACCAGCCAGCTCGTCAGCAGGCGTGTCGCGATCGACACCTGATGCTGCAGGAACATCTGGGGATCGTGCAGCAGCATCCAGTGCATCAGGATGCGGCTTCGCCGCGATATCTTATCCAGCGCCCGCCGCTGGTAGCGCCGGTCCATGGTCTGGCTGGCATCGTGATACGCGACGCTGCGGGGCTCGTATTTTATGATCCATCCGCGCTTCCAGCCGCGATAGGAAAGCTCCACGTCTTCGACCATGGCGGTCAACGGATCAAATCCGCCAAGATCCAGGAATTTTGCTCGATCATATGCCGAAAAAGCTCCAATTGCGGTAAAGGAATATAACGACTGGGCCGGATCAGCGTCGGGCAAAATGTCGTAGTTCTGGTACGTGGTCCACATGCCGCGGCGAAAGCGCGCCACCTTTCCACCGTTGCAAAAGACGTTTTCGGCCTGATTCAGGAGCTTCCCGGTGGCGGCGAACACCTTGGGATCCGCAAAGTGCCCTGCCAGGGGAGCAATGCAATCCGGCTTCAGACGCACGTCGTTGTTGAGGAGAAGTACGATGGGGAACCGCGCCGCTTTGAAGCCGGTCTGGCATGCCGCGGCGAATCCCAAGTTGCGTTGATGCTCGATGACCATAATCCGGCCGGCATACCGTTCTCGCAGCCACCGTGGCGTGTCGTCACCCCCGGCGTCTTCTATGGCCATGATCTCGGCCTCATGGCCGTGCTCTTTCCGATAGCAATCTATAGCAGCGATGACCGAAGGGAGGTACGCCTCGAGTAGGTGCCTCCCCTTCCATGTAGGTATGACGACCGAGATGTTCATGGGGCAGCATTGCCGCAGCCAAAACTTACTAATCAGTTCATAAGTAAGTTGACATTTGGCGGCATCAAAAAGAGAGGAGAACACTATATCCGTCGGTATCGGAATCGGGGTCGCAATCGCAATCGCTATCGGCTATTGCAGCTCCATACAACCGATTGCGATTGCGACCCCGATTCCGATACCGATAATCGCCACTCAAAGCGAACACGACCTCCGTCCAGATCCTCATTTTTATTTGATCAAATGTCCACCGATTTATGAACTGATTAGTAACACCAAAACACAAAGACTCGTAGACGCCAAGAAATCAAGGACTAAAACTCTTGGCGCCTTGGGGTCTTGGCGGCAAAAGTCCTTTCCGCCCGGCAAAGGATTTGCAGGTAGATAGTACGGATCATGAAAAAGGGCGCACTCAACTTTTCCAGCCCTATGGTCACCCGTTTTTTCGGGCAGCTAAGTGCTCTCCTGGAATGTCCCCTCTTCGTTCTAACGAGCTGACGGCGATTTGATCACCTGGAAATCGGCGTTGGTAGTCAGAGTTTTATTGGAGATCCGGTCCAGGATTTTGATCTCCAGATTGTATTTGCCTATCGGCACGTTCGTCACCGGTATTTGGGCCACGATGACGACTCGCTGACCTGACGTAAACTGAACCGTCCTCCCCTTCGTGTCCTCGATGTCCTGGACCACCTTGTCGCCGGACTTGATCAGGTAGGATATTTGCAAAGACGGCTCAAACGTGGTCTCATCGTATGCCGCATTGTAGACCTGCAGATAAGGGATCAGAACCTGCTTATCGTAGTATTCGGCCTTCACGTTCGGCTGCACCTTCATGTCACCGATGACAAACCGCTCGAGCTGATCATAAGTCGGGGGAACAGGCTGGACGTAGTTAGCGAGGATAACGCTGCTCGCCTGCAGTTCCTCGCCTTCGAACCTTGGAACCGGGATGCCATAACTCATCGAGCCGATGTAGTTGCTGTTTAAGTCCTTGAGGACCAAGTCCAGCCGATAGCGCTGCCCGGCATCCAGCATCACTATTTTCTGATAGGTGGAGCGCTTGGTTTTTCCGGCTTCGAAAAACTCGTCGGTATATTCAGCGGAAATCGTGTCCTCGAATTCGGCCGCGACGCGTCCCTGCAGAGTCGTCACCTCGCCGTAGACGTTAACGGAGGCTCGATTGAACTGCTGCTCTTTTTTAAACTCGAGATTCTTATTATCCAGCTCGATCGTGATCGGCACGAGCACTTTGGTCGTCGACAGCCGGAGAAAATCCGTCCGCATCGAATATGGGAGCTGCGTATAGGTCACGCGCGTGGTGACCTGGCCCTTGAGATCCGCAAACTTGATCTGCGGCGGCCTCTGGACGTTGAAGTAGCGGGCCAGCCGTTCAAAAGGTGCATCTTTGGATCTTTGGAAATTGGCCTGGTCCCCCCCCCCTAAGCCGTAATTGACACGATCTTCCTTTTTGGTGAGCCCCATCTGCTCACTGTCGGTCAAGCCCGCGTTGGGCACGTTCAGAAGGGCGTCCTTCTCCTCTGAGTCCATCGCGAGTCTGTATTCTCCGCTAAAGGTTTTGTCCACGAATTCAAGCTCAACGTCATCCCCGACATTGTCGATGTGGCGATAGCGCCAGCGCTCGAAAGGGTACACACTCGTTTCGCCGCCGCCTTCATAAAACTCGCGCTGATAAGAGCCGCCCGAAGGATGAGATTCTTTCCCGTCGGGTTCGCCATACATGATATAGATACGTCCTCGATCGGTCTTCCAGCCCGGGATTCCGGAGGCGAAGCGCTCGTTGGCATAGATGATGCGGCGGTAATGCTCGACCTTGAATGTGTTACCACCCTCGCGAGGATCCTCATTCCGGCGCGCCCAAAACTGCTCGATGAAATTATCCCGCTCCTCATCGGTGGTGAGGGCCTTGAATGTGTCCTTCTCCTCGGATGTGATAATGTAGGTCACATCTTCATTCAGCCACTTTTTGTAATAGTCGCTGAGGGTGCTTTCCTTCGCCTTGGCTTTCAGCAGATCGGCAGGCTTGGCCTTCTGCCGGTTCGGAGGTGCGGTCTTCTGCGGTTCGGCAGGCTTGGTTTTATCTTGCGCAGCGGTATTGGTTTGCTGCTGCCAGGCAAGGGAAGAGGCGGAGAGCCCGAAGAACACGGGCACGGTGAAAAAACAAACGGCGAAAATTAGTAATCTTTTGGTGCGCACGAGACATGCTCCAGAGGGGAGTTAAACGTTTACTGCTGAATTATAGATGCTTTCACGGGAGAGTGTCAATCAACACCAGCGCGCACTCGCGATTCCACGGCACCATGCAGCTTCTCTCTCTCATAGATACGGCAGGCTCACTCCCCGGTTCATGAATATTTTCTCCGCCGCGCCTCAGAACGGGTGAAGGAAAAGTGAA
>JBEKYG010000112.1:0-9836 GCA_049511215.1 Acidobacteriota bacterium
CCATCGGCGATCCGCACGATGCGGTGCGCGTACGCGGCGATATCGCTGTCGTGGGTCACCACAATGATGGTGTGCCCTTGCCTGTGCAGCTTCTCCAGAATGGCCATGACCTCCTTGCCGCCCTGGCTGTCCAGCGCTCCCGTAGGTTCATCGGCCAGGATCACCGGCCCGCCGTTCATGAGCGCGCGGGCGATGCTGACGCGCTGCTGCTGGCCGCCGGAGAGCTGGTTGGGATGGAATTGCAGCCGGTCGCCCAGTCCGAGATCGCGCAACAAGTCACTGGCATGCGCCTCTCGCCGAGTTTTTGCCATGCCGCGGTAGACGGCTGGAATTTCCGCGTTTTCGACGGCACTCAGATCGGACATCAGGTTGTAGCGCTGGAAGATGAAGCCAAAGGTATCGCGCCGCAGTGCTGCCAGCGCATCGCCGTTGAGACTGGCTACTTCGATGCCGCGGATGCGATAGGTGCCGCTCGACGGCTTGTCAAGACAGCCGAGGATATTCATGAGCGTGGACTTGCCCGATCCGGATGCGCCCATAACGGCGACGAATTCGCCGCTCTGAATCGCAAGGCTTACGTCTGTGAGCACCGTCAGCGGCACGCCGCCCGACGTATAGGTGCGGCTGACAGCATTCAATTCGAGCAGTGATGACGACATCAAAAGCCCTTCCGAACGCTCAGCGCACTTTTCGTATTGCCCTGCTGTGCCGTGATTCCCCTGATCACGACCTGTTCCTTCTCCTTGAGACCGTCCGTGACCTCCGCTGAGATTTCGCTCTTGATGCCGATCTTGATCGCGCGCAGCTCGACGCTGCCATCGGCTTTCAGCACCTGTACCTTGATTTCCGCGCCTTCGCCGGCATTGCCGATGGCGGCTGTCGGTATCAGCAAAACGCCCTTCGCCTGTGCCAATAATATGAAAACCTGCGCCGTCATCTGAATATCCAGCTCACGCTCCGGATTCGGAATATCGAACAGCACGTCGTAGAACACCACGTTGTTGATGAGTTCCGGGGTGGGGAGGACTTGCCTGATCTTGCCGTTCCAGCGCCGGGTCTGGCCAAGGACAGTGAAATAGACGTCCTGGCCGAGCTTGACCCGGTCAATGTCCGCTTCCGAGACTTGCGCCCAGACCGTCACGGTGCTCATGTCGGCAATCCGCAGGATATTCGGTGCCTGCTGATTAGCGTTGAGTGTTTGCCCTTCCAGCATGCTGATGGAAACGACTTCGCCGGCCATCGGCGCCGTGATTTTGGTGTAACCCAGATTGGCTTTAGCGGTGTCTACCGCCGCCGTAGCTTGCCTCATCTGCGCCGAGAGCGAAGCGACGTCGGCCAAGGCGACATCGTAATTGGCCCGGGTGATGTCACGCTCGTCGGCGGAGATTAGCTGTTCCGCAAAGAGTTTCTCGTTGCGGTCCCGCTGCGCTTGGGCGAGCACAAGTTGCGCCTGTTTCACGGAGCGCTGCGAGGTCATATTTTCGAGCGTTGCGTTGGCCGACGTGAGCGCTGTGTCCGCCAACACCGGATCAATTTCCGCGAGCAATTGGTTTTCTTCCACCTGATCGCCGCGCTTGACCTTCAGCGATTTAAGCTTGCCGGAGGTCTGAGCGCCGACATCGACATACTTGATGGGCTGCAGGATGCCCGCTGCCACGACCGTGCTTTCTATATCGCCGCGTTCGACCTCGGCGGTGGCATAGAGGACCTTGGCTTTGCCAAACGCCCAGTAATACCCTAACGCACCCGCACTGACGGCGATGAGTGCGCCAATCAACCACAGGCTGCGTCGCCGCAGGAGGGCTCGAAATTTCGAATGACGATTCCTCGGAGGCGTTGCAGGCGTATCATTAGCTGTCGCCGCGGATTTGGCTGCCGGGCTGATGTTGGTCGTTTCCATTTTCGTGGTTTCCTGTTTTTTGTTTTCTGTTGCCTACGGTCTCAGTGTCGTCTGCCTGCAAAAGAGGCCTGCTATACCGCAGGTCAATCACCAATCCTCATTCCACTTATACTCCGGAGTAAATCGCGTGTCAGTTCAGTACAGCTCATACGTCTGGTCACAATTGCTCACCAACTTCAGGAGGGGGAATCACAGTCTGGGGCAGATCGAAATTGCAGCAAGGTGGCCCAGGTGTTCCGCCGGCTCGCCGGCTTCCGCGAAGCTCAAAACATTCCGGTCCCCGGCCTGTCGAGCGTGGAGTCAAGGATCTTCTTTTTCAGCTGCCGATATATGATTCGGAGGATAGCCAAAACAGGCACAGACAAAAAAATGCCGGGGATTCCTGCAATTTGTCCGCCCGCGAGGATTCCGAAGATCACCATCACGGGTTGTAGTTTCGCGCCTTTGCTCAGCAGGTGGGGCGACAAGACATAATCCTGGAAAATGCGGAACACGGCCAGGAACACGAGAATCCAAAGCAAATGTTGAAACCCGCTCAACCCGGCAACCATCAAGATGGCGACCGCTGCCACCAGGGGCCCTACAAGAGGTATAAACTCAAGAAAAAAGGCGATGGCTGCCAGCAGAATTCCATAAGGAACGCCGATGAGAGAGAAAAACAACCCGTAGGCTACGAACGCCACTGCCGCCAGCAGCACCAAGGCTCGCATGTACTGGGCAAGCAACAAATGCACGTCGGCCGCGATTTCCTCGATCTCGTCGCGTCGAGATCCCTCGGCCAGCATCTCCAATATGGACTTGCGAAACTCCGGGCCATCTTTCAACAAGAAAAAGCCCAGGATGGGCACCAGCACGATGTAAATAAGACTTCCGGCATGTGACAAAAAGCCCAACGCCATATTGGGCAGGAGTGATAGAAGGTCTCGCGAATGTTCAACCAGCTGCTTTTGCAGACTCGAGATCACCGTCTCCTTTAACGTCGGAAGGGATGGTGACGCGATCAGTTCGGCCGGTTTTTCGAGTCTGGAAAGAAGTTCCGGAATCCTCGTTGCTAGTGCGTTCGCCTCCAGCACGACTCGAGAGCCAACTGCAATTCCGACTGCAACCAGCAATCCGACTATGGATAAATAGACGATGGCGAGGGCCGGCGCCCTGGATCGCCCTGGCAGCCGGCGATCGAGATAGTAGACCAAAGGCCGTAGCAGATAGGCAAACAGCAGCGCCAGCGCAAAGACGAAGAGAGTCTCTCGAATGAGATAGACCACTGCCAGCAGTAATAGAATAAACAGCACTGTCCAGGTATAACTCGCCGCGCGACGATCAAGACCATGTTTGAACATTACGATCCATTGTTGCTCAACCCGGGTGTGGTGATGAGATATGATATCGACTGCCCCCGATTGGGAGTCGCTGTGCGAGAGGCCGATTCGACTCGCGAGCCGTGTTTGTTGGCGTAGACGTGCGTGATTTCCGCACCAAAGAGAACAATCTGTGCCGAGTAATAGATCCAGACAAGGACGACAAGAGGGGATGACACTGCCCCGTATGCTGAGGCTACGACGGACCCGGCGAGATACAACCCGATCAGCGCCTTGCCGGTCGTGAAAAGAAGTGACGCAATTGCCGCGCCGATCCACACATCATTCCAGGCAATCTCCGTGTCTGGTAGCAGTCTAAAGATGGCAGCAAGGAGCAGCGTTATCACACCGAACGACAAGAGAAAATCGACCGATTCCCAAAAAAACACGGGCCAAGGAAGTAGATATCCCATGAATCTTTCCATAGCCCCCAGCGCAACGCTCGAGACGAGTGATAACAGCAGCAGAAAGCCCGTGCCCAGGACCAGGCTGAACGACAAAGATCGCTGTCTAATCGCGTGCAGCAGGATACTTCCTGATTTCCGCTCAACTCTCCAGATTTTATTGAGCGCGTCCTGGAGTTCAACGAAGGCGCCTGAGGCGCCGACTAAAATTGTTCCGACGCCAATCGTGCTGGCAATGGCGCCAACCGCGGGCCGATTGGCGCTTAGGATGGCAGTCTGAAGAACCCTGGCACTCGTCTCACCCACCAGGGCTTGAATGTGCCGTAAGACCTCAGCCTCAGCCACTTTTTGCCAAAATCCTAGACCCGCAATCGCCGTCGCGACAATCAGGACTGGGGCTAACGAGAGGATTGCGTAGAATGTCAGCGCCGCACCCATGCTCGGTGCGTTGTCTTCAAGCCATGCAAAGCATGACTCTTTGAGCAGGGCCCAGACGACCTTTATATTCGCTGATGCCGTCGATACGGCCGAAAGACCCGGCTTCATCCAGTGAATCGCCCCCGCCTGGCTCATATGAATCACCTCTCTTCCGGCGAGGTTTGGTGCAACGATCGCTCGAACCTCGCCAATCCGTGATCCCTGCTATGCTTTTTGCCTTGCGCCCACGACCAGCAAGACAACCCCTCCAACCAACGCCAGTCCTCCGACTACCGGAGGAAGGGGAATCCGCTCATACTTCTCAGCCGTGGCATGAATCGGTCCTATATCAAGTACCTTTTCTTGATGGCTGTAATTGACACCTTGATAGGCAATCACCAGTGCCCCTGCAACCACACACTGAATTCCAACCCAAGTGATTGCTTTCATGTTTTTCGTCTCCGCCATCCAGCAGTTGCTGCTGGCAGCACGCCCGTATTCCGCCGCTCTGACGGCATCTTCGAGGGCAGCACGTGAAGAGAGAAAAAGGGCTTTTCCCTTTTTCTTGCGCATTTCAGGACATCTCAGATGTCTATCCACCGGTCACGCCGACTGACCGTCGCGCCGCGCCGGGGGGAGCCTTATCGGCAGTTTTACTCTCACGGTGGTGCCGTCGGAGCTGGAGTAAATTTCCATGAGGCCGCCGAGTAGCCGAACGCGTTCCCGCATCCCGGCGATTCCGATGCCGGGCAACGCCGTGCCTCTGTTCAACTGCTTTAGAATCTCCTTGGATATGCCGCAGCCGTGGTCAGCGACCTCGAGGAGGAGTTCACTAGGCTTCCTGCGGAAAAGGATTTCGGCAATCGCGCTGCCCGAGTGGCGTTCAATATTGGTGAGCGCTTCCTGTGCGATGCGAAACAAGGTCATTTCCACGTCGACGGGGAGCCTGCCCCGCCGGCTGGGGAAATTGAGGCTGACCTGTGGACCGAGCCTCCGGTTAAAGCCATTGACATAGGCCCGGAGGGCGGGGCCCAATCCTTGCTCTTCCAGCAAGGGTGGTTGGATTAGGTAGGCAAGATTGCCAAGATCCTTGCAGCATTCGCCCACCAGGCCCAGACATTCAGCGAGGTTCCGTTGGGCGGCCGGCGGCAGTTTGGACGACGCCTGGCCGACGAGGTTCAGCTTGAATTCCAGGGCGGCGAGGCGTTGGAAGGCGCCGTTATGCAGCCCACGCGCGATGTGGCGCCGATCTTCATCCTGGACTTGCAGCAGGCGAGCGGAAAGCGCGTGAAGGACCTCTTCGTTCCGTTTCTGGTTGGTAAGATCCGCAACGATGAAGCAATAACAATCGACTCCGTCGAGATCCAGACGGTTGACAGACAGGGACACCGGTACCTGCGCACCGCCGGGCGCTTTCAACCGCAATTCGCACTTCGCGCCGTCCCCCAGTTCGTGGGTGAGGAGCGCGGAAAATATATCGGCATCCTCCGGAACAATGTAATCATAGACACTGGAGCCGATCACGCGCTCGTGCGGGATCGCGAGCATGGAGGCTAATTTCTCGTTGGAGAAAAGGATCAGGCCGTCTGGCGCAATGGTGAGAGCGCCTTCCGCCATGTTCTGAACCATAAGCCGGTATGCTTCATCGGCTCCTTTTAGCGTATAGACGCGATCACCGTCGGGACCTGAGGCCACAATCGCGTCGACCTCTCCGCTGCGCAGGGCGCGCAGGGTTTCTTCGGCTGCCTCGAGGCGCTCCTGAAGCTTTTGCGGCATACTCTCCTCTCCTGCCATTTTGCGGCTAGAGCGCAGCGTTCTTGGGGACAATATCCAACCCCAAAAGTAAGCGATCCTTATTCGACAGATCGCCGATCAGTTTGCGCAACGGGAGCGGCAGCTTTTTTATCAGCGTTGGCGTGACGACAATCTGCTCCGGCTTGACTTGTTGGGGATGTTGGTAGATATCGATTACCTTGAGTTCGTAACAGCCATGCAACCTCTCTTCGCAAAGGGCTCGGATATTCTGGATCGCACGAAGCGATTTCGGAGTGCTGCCAGTCACGTACAGCGACAGAACGTAGCGCCCACCGATAGGCTGCCGGGAAAGAGCTTCCTCGAATTCTTTTCCTTTGTCAGGAATTTTTCCGTTCTTGCGTTTCACGATATTCCTCAGGCGCGTGGGCGCAGATCGAGGCCAACCAGTACATGTTCGGTATTCGACAGATCCCCAATGATTTTCCGGACTGGTTCCGGGAGCTTCCGCACGAGAGTCGGAATCGCAAAAATCTGGTCTCCCTTGGCTAGTTCCGGATTCTTCATTAAGTCAACGACTTCAATTTGATATCTGCCGCCAAGGTGTTCTTCGCAGATCCGCTTCAGATTGGCGGACGCTTGCAACGATTTTGCAGTCTGTCCCGCGACATAAAGCCTCAACTCCCATGTTGGTTCCGTGAATTTTTTCCGTTTCTGAACTGCACGTGCTGCTGATGTTTTCATCTCCGGTCCTCACTCGCTCTTGCGCTTTTTGCGTTCCCGGCCCGAGTACCTTCGTTTAATGCCCGGCTCTTCGCCATTTTGCCCTGGTCCTGCTCCCACTTCTTCAACTTCATTTGCTCCTGTGCGATGAACCGCCTCGATTCTTCCTCTTGGGTCTCCAGTTCCAGTCGGAGGACGTCCATTTGGGCCTCGGTCGCTTTTCGCTTGCGATCGAGTGCACGCTGCTTGGTTTCGATTTCCTGCTTAGCGAGCAGCGCTTCCGAAGCGTCCTTGGCCTCCCGGGCGACGCGAGCCGAGCCGGTGAGCAGACCCGTCTCCCCGAGGTAAACATTCCGAAGCTCCACGCCACGATCGGTCAAAAGGAATTCGCGAATTTGGTTCGAGTGAGCCGCGCCCCTGGACTTGAGGATGTTGAGGCTCCGGTTCCGCTCACCGCCACTCTCGATGTCACGCAGCAGCAGCCACGTGTCCACCAGTGAGGCGATGTTAACTTCAGTTTGCTCCTGCGCAGCCGCTCCGCCGGTCAATGTCGTCATTAAAGCCGTGATTTGTTTTTGCTTTAAGAAATCGATGAAACGCAGCAGCATGCTTCGGGTCTCGGCCTGAGTGCCGGTGTCTATCAGTCGTCCGGTCATCGGGTCCACCACAACGATGCTCGGATCGAAGTTCCTGATGATCGTGTGCATTTTGGCTAGATGCATTTCGAGACCGAACGTTGTCGGCCGCGCGGCGTGAAACTGCAGCAGGCCCTTGTTGATCCAACGGCCCAGGTTGATGCCAATCGACCGCATGTTGCGTGTCACCTGGTTGGCGGATTCTTCAAAAGCAAACATGATACATCGCTCTCCGCGGGCGCACGCGGCATCAGCAAAATGAGCGGCCACACTGGTTTTCCCGGTACCAGCCGTGCCGGAGATCAGGATGCTGCTTCCCCGGAAGTAGCCTTTGCCGCCGAGCATGCGGTCCAGCGCGGGAATGCCCGTCGAAATCCGCTCGTCGGAGACGGCATGCTTCAGGTCAATAGAGGTTACCGGCAGAATCGAGATACCGTCCTGGTCGATGAGGAATGGGTACTCGTTCGTACCATGCGTCGAGCCTCGGTATTTGACAACGCGAAGACGCCGGGTGAAAACGGTTCCCGTCACTCGGTGATCGAGCAGGATGACGCAATCGGAAATATACTCTTCCAGGCCATGGCGCGTGAGCCCGCCCTCGCTGCGCTCGCCGGTGACCACGGCAGTGAGCTTTTTATCTTTGAGCCAACGAAACAAACGCCGCAGTTCCGAGCGCAGAATTGCCTCGTTTGCGAGGCTGGCGAACAGCGACTCGATAGTGTCGAGCACCACCCGCTTCGCTCCAATGGAGTCGACGGCCTGACCGAGCCGAACGAATAGCGCCTCCAGGTCATACTCGCCCGTTTCCTCAACGAGGCTGCGGTCTATGTGTACGTAGTCGATGGCCAACTTCTTTTGCGAAATGAGCGCATCGACGTCGAAGCCGAGCGATCGCATGTTTTGCGCGAGTTCCTCCCCGGTTTCTTCAAATGAGACGCACACCCCTGGTTCGTTATACTGCGTTGCTCCGCGCACAAGAAATTCCATGCCTAGCAGTGTTTTTCCGCAGCCTGCGCCGCCACACACAAGGGTGGGCCGCCCTCTCGGCAGACCGCCGAACGTAACCTCGTCGAGGCCCTGGATTCCGGTTGGGCATTTCGAAATCCCATCCATTGCGAGTCCCGATTTCTTGGCCATAGCCCCACGTGCTCCTGTTCTCTTTTGAATGGGGACCCTTAGTCCCCGCGCTTTCCGTGTTGGCATCTTGGTCGGCATTCAGTCTCGGGCGTTCATAGTCGCCTGGTTGTCAGGTTCTGACATGAGTGCCTTGCTGTTGCTAACGGTTTGGATTCATCGTGCCTGCGTAGCACATAACGGGGTGTCGCTCGATCAGCTTGGATCTATTTGAACACAAAACCCATCATGAGGGGCAGCAGGATTGCACATGCCATTACGATCATTACCCATAACAAAAATATGGTTAGAATCCGTCGCATCGTAGTCTCTTCTCGCGGATGAATCCTCAGGTTTTTGCGCCCCAACACCGGTAGGACTTGTCTGGGTAAGCTTTGCGTCGTGCCGCGCGTTGCGGGCTGAAAATCTCCCCCTGGTGGTCGGTCGCTTCCAGTCGAATTGTTGAACTTTCTTACTCGCGCGCAAGCACGGAAGTCGTCTCGTCCGCTCACGCGGGCTACAAACATCCGACGTTGTCATGGTCAGCGAGTTCAACCGATAGCGCTCGATCCCTCCTGCCCGTCGTTATCGGTCTACCCCCTGACTCGGTTGATAAAACCCGAGCGGCGCGCCTGTGTACCAGGCCAAGCAGTTCCTTATAGTGCATGAAGCAACCAGGGCAGAATGTATGGGAAAACATCAGGTCCTGATCCTGAATTCCATATCTGCTCAGGTGTGCTTTCAGGCTGTACCAGGCGCCATCAGCTGCGATATCGTCACGTGCCTCTCCGCACACACAGCAAACGCAGATCAGTTGCTTTTCTTGCCACTGCCGCAGTACCCGTGCCATGGCTACCTCCCGAATCACCCGCCTGTGAGAAGGCATCAACCCGTGCCCGCTCCCTTATAAGGCAGCCTTCCCAGCATGGGAACTAGGCAGGTGCCCAGTTAGCATGGGGAAGATCCCTAGGACTTCCCGGCCAAAAGAGCAATTTGGAAGAAGCAACGGGCGTTTGACGCGGGTATTTCCTGCCCAAAGTCGCGCTGCGATTGACTCGGCACCCGGACGGGGTGGATAATGTGGGACGTTCCGGCAAACTGCAAAAAACGCTTACACGCTCGTGGGGAGGGCGGCACTAATGGCAAAGAGCAAACGCACGTCGCGGCGCGTCCGCGACGCAGAACACGTGTCCAGGGCGACGTCGGATGCCCCGGATCGGGAGCATGAGCCGGCAACGGGCTCGGAGGATGACCGCATTCCCTTGATACGGGATTCCGAAGAAGAGGATCCGCTGCAAATGGCGCCTTTCCCCGTCGTCGGCGTCGGCGCTTCCGCCGGAGGATTGGAGGCATTCACGCAGCTCCTGCAACACCTTCCCGCCGATACCGGAATGGCTTTCGTCTTCATCCAGCATCTTGCTCCTCAGCATCCCAGCATGCTGGCCTCGTTGTTGTCGCGAACGACCGCGATGCCGGTCATGGAGGTTCAACACGGCACGCCGGTTCAGCCCAACCGTGTCTATGTCATCCCGCC
>JBEKYG010000113.1:0-10368 GCA_049511215.1 Acidobacteriota bacterium
AGAAAAAGGACGCGGTGTGCCGCCTTGGACTCAAGAAGCCGGTACACCTGAGCGACGGTCATGTAGGTCTTGCCGGTGCCGGTCGCCATGGCCACGAGCAGATGCCGCTTGCCGCCGATGATTGCGGCCTCAATCCTGGCAATCGCGTTCTTCTGATATTGCCGCAGGCGCTCAATCTGGTCAGGAGAATTGTCGCGGAGCCAGCAGTGAGCTTTGCGGCTGTCGGTGGCGAGCAACTCAGCCAACGCTCTCGGGCTGTGGAAGGTGCTGACCTTCCGAGACGTATGCTTCTCGCTGCGAGCATCGAGAAACCAGGTCAACTCCCCGTTGGAGGAATACAGGAATGGGACTCGCAACCCACCCCAATTGCCAATTCCCTGGACAGCGCCAGCCGCATACCGTTTGGATTGCTCCATCACGTTCTGCGGATTGACTGTGACTTTTTTGGCTTCGATGATCCCGAGCAGGCGACCATCGACAAAGAGGGCGTAGTCGGCTGGGCCGTTGGCAGTGGGGAACTCCTCGACGGCGTGGCGATCCAAGCGGGTGAGATCCATGCCATCCTTGTAGGCGACAATCTTCCAGGCAGGCTCCAAGGAGCGCAATTTGCTGTCGATGCGCTTTTTCCTGGTGAGCCATTCCGACTCTGGTGTCATGCCTGCCTTGCTCCGCGTCCCTGCCACCGAACGTGTCATGTGCAAGAGTTAGAATATAGCTCATCGTCCGCTTTTCGTGGGAGTTTTTTGAGGCGGGAGATTTCGTCCCACATCACTAAAAATGGTGCCATGCTACCATTTGCCATTTTCGTCGATTCCCTCCGTGACTGCGAGGCTTTCACACGAAATGGGGAAACTGTTGCCTGGCATCATTTTTCAGGCGTTTTTTACCGCGGCTCCTGAAAAAATCAGCGCGTTCCCTCCTGCGCACGCTGGCCGAAGGTGCCCTGGTTGTGATCATCGTGCTGTACCTGCTCCTGAGAAACGTACGCGGCGCGGTCGTAGGAATCATGGCCCTCCCCCTGGCAACCCTCATCACTTTCATTGTGATGAAACAGGCCGGGCTGAGCGCCAATCTGATGTCGCTGGGCGGATTGGCCATCTCCATAGACATAATCATCGATGCCACGATCATTCAGGTGGAGAATGTGCAGCGTCACTTGGGCGCGCTGACCAACCCTTCGCGGAAACTCTCCACGGTCCTCCGGGCGGTGATGGAAGTGCGGCGCCCAAGCATCTTCGGCGAGCTGATCATCGCCCTCACCTTCCTTCAATCGGGCCACTTCGGCGTCGCTGGGTGGGAACACGGGCCGGAAAGCGACTTTTGACCACTTGACTGGTCAATTTGGTCGGATTACAATGCGGTTATGAAACAGACCCTCGTTGGCATCAGTGAATTCAAGGCCAAATGCCTCCGCCTGCTCGACCAGGTCGATGAAACGGGAGAGACTCTCGTGATCACCAAGCGGGGACGGCCGCTGGCCAAGGTGGTGCCCGTCTCGCCTCAAAAAAGGTCTCTGCGCGGAAGCTGGAAGGGGCTTGTCCACATCAAGGGCGACATCGTTCAGTTTGACACGAGTCAGGATTGGGAGAGCAGCCGCTGAATGCCCGGGATCTTGCTCGATACGCATATTCTTATCTGGTGGCGGCTGGATTCGAGGCGGTTGAGCCGAAACCAGATTCGGCTGCTGGAGGATCTGGAAAGCCGGGGCCGGCCCGTCGCCATCAGCGCGATCACGCTCTGGGAGATGGCAATGCTGTCGGCGCGCGGCCGCATCGGGATTGGGGAGCCGCTGGACGTCTGGCTCGAGGAGATCGAGGGGCATCCTCTGCTTGTCGTGCTTCCTTTGACGGCACGCATAGTAGCTGAGAGCGTCCGGCTCGGGCCTGACTTCCATAATGATCCCGCCGACCAAATCATCGTGGCTACTGCGCGTCTTCATGGATTGCCCCTGATGACAGCCGATGCGCGCATCCGCGGTTGGGGCAAGGTGCCGATCGTCTGACATAGACACAGTAAGGGCCTGTCCATGAATAACGTTTAAACTTTGGCGCGAGCGCCGGGCGGGCAGATGCAAGGCGCCGCGACGCAGGCAATGTGATGACATCGTCGAGGAGCGGCAACGCCGCAGATGCCCGCCTCTCAAAGGAATTGTCCATATCTCTCTCCGTGGTAACCTACTCCCGCCGAGGGAAAGAAATTCACTACAATGTCCGCACCGGGCAAGCTGCTTTCCTCCCGATCTCCATTGTTACCGCAGCAAACAAAGTGCACCCATCAGGCGTGGGCGTGTTCGAGCTGCTTGATGGTGGGGAGAGCTTTAATCAATTTCCCGGCTTTCTGCTCAGCCAGGCGCAGTTCGTAGAGGCTCTGCAGATTCAACCAAAACTCCGCGCTGATGCCAGAGAAATGGGCGAGGCGCAAGGCCGTGTCACCCGTGATGGCGCGCTGCCCATTGAGGATCCCGGTGATGCGGTTGGTGGGCACCTTGAGCTGCCGCGCGAGCGCGGCGGCGTCATATCGAGGGCTTCGAGTTCTTCGGCCAGGTGCTCCCCTGGGTGGATAGCGGGCAGTGCCATGACGATTCTCCTAGTGATAGTCAACTATCTCGACGTTCAGGGGCCCCGGAGGTCCTTGGGGCCACTGGAAGCAAATCCGCCGCTGGAAGGCTATTTCCTCGTGAAAGAAGATATTTGTGATCCGTTGATCTTCCACCAGATGAAATCGTAGGCTCCGGGCGCGAGCCGCTCTTTCAGCGAAAAAACGAAGTTCCGCTCGCCACCGAATTCACCTTCGGTACGATCCATCGAAGTGAGCCGCAGTTGGTACGGACCGGTGGTCCCGACCGATGTGATGTCCTGGTAGCGCCAGATGCGCGAGTCCTTCGGTGCATCCGTTTTGTAAATGACATACTGGTCGGCAATATCCAGCGTTCCCTGCGTACCGCCGAATCCACGCAGGTGTTTGACTGGGATCGTGAATTTCGGGACGATGTCCGGTGGAATAAGCGCTGAAACCACCGGCCGTGTGAGCCTTGCCTGCAGCTGGGCCCAGAGCGCTGGAGTTATTTCGCCCGTGGTGATTTCGAAGCGATAGAACAGGTCTTTGCCGAGTTTCCACTTACTATCTTCATATGTGAGAATCGTAAGTTCCTTGGGGCTGAGCAGGCCGAGCTGCTGGATGTCCCCATATTTCCAGGTGCGCGCGTCCTTCTTTTCATTGGCCCGGTACTCAACCCCAGTTTCTCCGAAGATCAGTTCTCCCGGGCGACTCTTGAGCAGACGATGGTGCCGGACAGGAAACCGCACTTCTTGTGCCTGGAGTGTGGAGCAAACCAGCAGCCATCCTCCAAGCCACAAACTCAAACCAACTTTTTTCATGAGACACCTCGATATTAAATTCGGTGACAGGCTACTCTTTCACCAATTTCGGTTCGGATCACCTATCTAGTTTCTGTCGCGAAACTCTCTGATTACATCGAAAAACCGAGTGAGCACTTGGACCTGGACCTCGACGTGGACGTGGACGGTCTTCTCCGAGATAAACTCTCCAGACATAACCTTTACCAGTCAGCCCTTTATCTGTGCGTGTCCACGTCCGAGTCCACGTCCAGGTCGAAGTCCAAGTCCAGGCCGGAGGGTCAGGGAGTTTCGCGACAGAAACTATCTAGAGACTCATCCGGAAAGGCCGTTTCTTGCGAATGACGACATTGAAAACAAAGGACTTCTGGGCCGTGAAATCGCGAAAAAGAGGCTTTCCGGATGAGTCTCTAGACGGTGCCTGGTGAAATTGGTGAAAGAGTAGCCTGTCACCGAATTTTGATTCGGATCGGGTTTTCCAATCTGTCTCCCTTTCCTGGCTCCTTATTGAATCTTCAGCTGGCGCACCACGCTCTGCCTCGCCTCCTCAAAGCTGAGAATTCGGCCGCCATGCTTTTGCCGCACGATTTCAGCATCTTCGCGCCGGGCGAAGGCAAGCAGGCTCGGCATGCACCGGTCATAATCCATGTCCTGAAAGGCACCCTCGTCGGACCGGAAGCCGGTAGCGGAACAGCACTCCATGATGTCCGACCCTTCGAGGTAAATGGCCTCGACGGCCCGGACCGGTTTTTTGGAGGTAAAATCCACCGCCTCGAGAGCCCGCCCGCCGTTTTGGATGACCGCGGCCAGCCCGCAACGCGGGCAACAAGTAGCTTTCATCGAGCCATCCGGGCGCACGATCTTGAATGAAGTTTCGGTGTGGATGACCCGTTTGCACACCCCACAAACCGGTTTCCCGCCGGCAATCTTGCCCGCCCAGACAAAGTAGCCAAGCAGGGCCGCCACGCAGATCACAGCCAATCCAACGAACGCTCCGGTCTTCGAATGCCGCGATGAGGTTTCATTCGCCATTTTGGCCTCCTTCATGTGCCCGGTAAATTTGTTGCCCATCTCAGTGTGCCGGGACCGTACGCGGCGGGCCGAAGGTCTGATGTTTGACTTCGGCACGCCATTTCCACAGGTAATAGATGCTGGGATAAACCAGCAGTTCCAGCACGAACGAAGTCGCGAGGCCGCCAACCATGGGTGCGGCCACGCGCTTCATCATGTCCGCCCCGACGCCGGCCGACCACATGATCGGCATCAATCCCATGAAGGCTGCCAGCACCGTCATCGCCTTCGGTCGGACCCGCTTCACCGCTCCGTGAATGATGGCCTCGATCAACTCGTCCCTATCCCGCAGTCGCTCCCGGCGCCTGGCCTCTTCATAGGATAGATCCAGGAACAGCAGCATGAAAACACCGGTTTCCGCATCCAGCCCCATTAACGCGATCATGCCCACCCAGGCGGCGATGGAAATATTGTATCCCAGTGCGTACATCAGCCACACCGCCCCGATCAGCGAAAACGGAACCGCGAACATCACGATGGATGCTTTCATGGCCGACTTGGTGTTTATGTACAGGAGCGCGAATATCAGCACAAGCGTGATGGGGATGACGATTTTCAACCTCTCGCGCACGCGCAGCATGTTTTCAAACTGGCCGCTCCAGACGAGGGAATATCCGGTGGGGAGCTGCAGCCCCTGCCTGACGACCTCCTTGGCTTTATCCACATAGCCGCCGATATCGCTGGAGGAAAGGTCCACAAAAACGTAACCGGCGAGCATGCCGTTTTCATCGCGGAGCATGGACGGGCCGGTGACTTTGTTAATGTCCGCGATCTGCGCGATCGGGATCTGCGCTCCCGAGGGGGTCGGCACCAGCACCTGGCGCAGCCGTTCGAGGTTGTCGCGCAATTCGCGCGGGTAACGGATGTTGACGGGATAACGAGCGCGCCCCTCGACCGTGGTGGTGACGTTCTCTCCTCCGATCGCCGACATTACGATGTTCTGCGCGTCCGCTACCGTCAGACCATATCGGGCCAGCTGCTCGCGTTTCAGGTCAAAATCGAGGAAGTAGCCCCCGGCCACACGTTCAGCAAAAACGGAACGCGTTCCCGGCACATTTCTCAGCAGCGTTTCGAGCCGGGCTCCGATCTTTTCGATTTGGCCGAGGTCCGGACCGAGGACCTTGATGCCGATCGGAGTGCGCACGCCGGTGGACAGCATGTCGATGCGCGCCTTGATCGGCATGGTCCATGCGTTGGTCACGCCGGGGATGCGCACGGTCTGGTCGAGCTCGGCGATCAGTTCATCCCAGGAAATGTGCTCCGGTGCGGCCCGGCTCAAGACGTGCTTCTTCAACCAGCCGGGAGCCCAGCCGGAATACCATTGCGGTTTGAAGCGCCATTCGGACGGAGGCTTGAGCATCACGGTGGTCTCCATCATCGAAAACGGCGCCGGATCGGTGGAAGTCTCCGCCCGTCCCGCTTTGCCGAAGACCCTTTCCACCTCGGGAAATGCCCGGATCATCTGGTCCTGATGTTGCAGGATCGTCTGAGCTTCCGAGATAGCTATGCCGGGCAACGTGGTAGGCATGTAAAGGATGGTGCCTTCGTTCAACGGCGGCATGAACTCGCTGCCGAGCCGGAGGTACACCGGCACGGTGGTCGCGACCAGAAGCAAGGCAATGGCAATGGTTGTCTTCGGGTGCCGCAACACCAGCCGCGCCGGAGGCTCGTAAATCCAAAACAGCAAGCGGCTGATCGGGTGCCGCTCCTCTTTGTAATACTTTCCAACAGCCACCTGATTGACTATCCATGACAGGAAGCGCGGCCGGAATTGAAAATAATCCATCCGGGCAAAAATCATTCGCATCGCCGGATCCAGCGTAACCGCGAGAATGGAGGCAATGGCCATGGCGAAGTTCTTGGTGAAAGCCAGCGGCCGGAAGAGGCGGCCCTCCTGATCCACCAGCGTGAAAACGGGCAGAAAGGCAACCGCGATCACCAGCAGGGAAAAGAACACGGACGGCCCGACCTCCATCAGCGCCTGCAGCCGGATAGCATGAAAGTCTCCCTGGCGTCCCCCCTCGATCCAGAGTTCCAGCCTCTTGTAGGCGTTCTCGACCTCGACGATGGCGCCGTCCACAAGCACGCCGATGGAAATGGCGATGCCTGCCAGAGACATGATGTTCGAGTTTAATCCCATCAAGTGCATGGGTATGAAGGACAGCAGCACAGCGACCGGTATGGTAACGATTGGGATGATCGCCGATGGAATGTGCCAGAGGAAGATCAGAATTACAAAGCTGACGATGATCATCTCGAGGATAAGCTCTTCCTTGAGATTGCTGATGGAGGCCTCGATCAGTTCCGAGCGGTCGTAGGTGGTGACGACTTTGACGCCTTTGGGTAAGGAAGATTGGAGTTCCTGCAGCCTGTCCTTGACCCGGCGGATAACCTTGTCGGCATTCTCGCCGTGACGCATCACTACGATGCCGCCCACCGTGTCGCCCGTTCCATCCAGGTCGGCGACGCCGCGTCTCATCTCGGGCCCGCGCTCAACCCTGGCGATGTCGCGCAGGAGGACCGGGGTGCCGCGGCCGTTGGTCTTGACGACGATCTGCTCGATGTCCTGCGAATTCTTGATGTATCCGTGGCCGCGAACCATATATTCCGCGCCGGAGAACTCGACCACTCGCGCGCCCACCTCGATGTTGGAATTGCGCACCGCTTCCGACACCGTCATGAGCGGGATGTTGTAGGCGGCCATCCTTTCCCGATCCACGATAATCTGGTACTGGTTCTGGAACCCGCCGATCGTGGCGATCTCGGCCACGCCCGGAATCGCCTGCAGCGCATAGCGCAGGTTCCAATCCTGAAAGGATCGCAGATCAGCCAGCGTATGAGTGCCGCTCTCGTCTACCAGGGCGTATTGAAAAACCCATCCCACGCCGGTGGCATCCGGTCCGATCTCCGTCTTGACTCCGGCGGGGAGGGAAGGAAGCACCTTGCTCAAGTATTCGAGCACACGGCTCCTGGCCCAATAGATGTCGGTCCCGTCCTCGAAAATGATGTACACGTAGGAAAAGCCGAAGTCCGAATAGCCGCGAATTGCCTTGACCTGGGGCGCGCCGAGCAGCGCAGTGGTAATAGGATAAGTCACCTGATCTTCGATGATGTCGGGTGAGCGATCCCATTTGGAGTACACGATGACCTGCGTGTCCGAAAGGTCGGGGATGGCATCCACAGGCTGGTTGTACATCGCCCAGATGCCGACGGCCACGACGGCGGCGGCAAAGAGAAGAACGATGTACTTCTCACGCGCGGAAAACTCGATGAGCTTCTCAATCATACGGTTCCTTCATGAACAGACCGGCAGTCAGATAAGCAACAATCTTCGGGGTCGGGGTCGGTATCGGAATCACTTTTTCAGGCACCTGGGTGAACCCCCCGGCGCATGAGAGACTGTGGTGAAAAAATGTCTGCATACGAATGAACTGATGATTACTTCCCTGCGCCTGAGATCGCGGCCTTCAGTTTGGACTCGGAATCGAGCAGGAAGTTGGCCCCGGTCACGACATTTTCTCCCGCTGCCACACCCTTCTTGATCTCGTAAAAACCGCGCACCTTGACCCCGGTCTTCACTTCGCGCGGCTCGAATAGGCCATCCCCCTTGGCCACGAATACCATCTCCCGCTCCCCAGTTCCCATCACCGCGCTGTCGGGGACGGCGACTCCATAGCCCAACTGCCCGCCGAAGACAACATCCGCATACATGTCCGGCTTCAACATACCGGACGGATTTTCGAGCACGATGCGGACCTTTACCGTCCGGCTCTTCTCATCTACCGAGGGGTTGATATAGCTGACTCGTCCCCTGAAGATCCGGCCCGGATCGTAGCTCAGCGAGATCGTGGCGGGGTCCCCGATTTTGACAAATGGCACATTGATTTCATAAAGGTCTGCCTGAACCCAGACACTGGACAAATCCGTAATCTCATAAAGGGTGTCCGCCGGCATCACCCGGTTCCCCTGGACGGCGGTTTTGGCGCTGACGATCCCGCTAACCGGCGAATAGACCATTAAAGCCCGGATCGGCTCGCGGGTTTTCTCGACCTGAGCGATCTGGTCCGGACTGATGTCCCAGAGCGTCAGCCGCTGCTTGGCGGCTTCCACCAGATTGACTCCCGGCAGTCGTGCGCCAGTCCCTGATTTTTCCCATTGGTCGCGCACCTGCAAGGCTAGGAGGTACTCTTTCTGTGTCGCGAGCAATTCCGAAGAATAGACCGAAAAGAGCGGCTGGCCCGCGCTCACCTGCTGGCCTATGAAATTGACATAGATCTGCTCAATGTACCCCTCAAACTTGGTATGAATGTGACTGATACGGGTTTCATCCGGCGCGATCGTCCCGACGGTCCGTATGCTCTGGTCCAGGCTCATCACCCGGGCTTTTTCCGTAGTGACCCCCATCATCTGCAGCCGTTCCGGCGGGATCTTTACCGGCGCGTAGCCGGGCACACCCTGGCCGGCCGCAGCCGGGGATTCTTCCTCATAGACGGGAACCAGGTCCATCCCGTAGGGAGCCTTGCCCGGCTTGTCATAGCGGGTTCCGGGATTCATGGCGTTGGTCCAATAGAGGATTTTTCGCTCCTTTTTGGCGGGCGCGGCGGAGCTCTCCTGGCCGGCGTGCTCTCCTTTGGGCGCCATTTCAGGAGATGCCTGGCTCTCCATCGGGACCAGCTTCATGCCGCAAATGGGGCAATCTCCCGGCTTATCGGAAATATATTCGGGATGCATGGGGCAATGGTATTTCTGCACTTTTTGGGACGTTGCCGGCGACTGAGCGGCGTTCTGCCTTGAAATAATCCAGTAACCGCCGCTTACCAGAACGCCGGCCAGGATAAATCCAATAAAGAAATTTCTCATCGCCGCACCTCATTTTGGGGAAATCCTTGATTCGGGACCGAGCCGCCTGGATTGCCTGTCAATTCTTCCAGTCCGGACAGGGCCTTCAGGTATTCCGCCCGCTGTTCGTGGTAATTCATTTGATATTCCCGGATGGTGGTGAAATTGGAGAGCACCGTAAGGAAGTCGACGCTGCCGGTCTCGTAGCTGGCCAGCGAAGATTGAAGCGCAAGTTCCGATTGCGGCACCACCTGCCGGGAATAAAGGTCCATGAGCTTCAGAGCGGCTTCAGCAGCCACATAACGGTCGCGCAAACGAAAGAGCAGCCATTGCTGCTCGTTGCGATACGTCCGTTGCGCCTCAGCTAAATTGGCTCCGGCTTCCTCCAAACCATAGCGCTGTTTTTTCCCGAAATAGAGCGGGATATTGAGTTGCACCTTGAATTCCCACATCGGCTTCATGGCGCCCTGGTTGTAATACCCGGTCATGACATCAAAATCCGGGTAGTAGGCCTTCTGGGCGGATTGCACGTTCAGCTGTCGGCTGTCGATGACGGCTCGCTGTCCCTGAAGCAACGGTGCCGCCTCCAGGGCGCGAGCGCGCAAGGATTCAAAAGGCTCCAGCGGAGGCAAGGTCGAAACCGTTTCCGGACGGCCCAGGTCCGCATCCGGCGGGCGGTTCAAGAGCGCGTTGATCTCAGCATGGATACTGAGCTTTTTCTGCTCGAGGGCAATCAGCCGATTCTCGAGGATTGTGACTTCTATGCCGGCTTTAATGATATCCTGTTGCATCGCCTTCCCCGCGGAGTAGCGGGCTTCGGCTACCTTTGCCAATTGCTGAAGCAATTCCTGGTTTCGGTGAATCAGATCCACAGACTCATAAATAAAGAGGAGCTCGTAATACCTTTCCTTGAGTTGAGCGACGAGCCTCAGTTCCGCGGCGCGAACCGCCTGCGCCTCGCTGTCCGCTTCCTTTTGTGCGATGCCGCCCTTCAAGGCCCGTTTCCCGGGGAAAGGGATTTCCTGCGCGACCTGAATGCCGATATTGCTTGTCGCTTCCGCGCCAAGGCCCGCTCCGGGATACGGCCACCCGTTGCTGACCC
>JBEKYG010000114.1:0-9822 GCA_049511215.1 Acidobacteriota bacterium
GGTATACGCCATGGCTACCGTTGACTTCGCCGACGGGGAAAAGGTGTTTGACGTTGGATTCCCACCAGCGATTTGCGCGCAAGCCCCCATTGTTGTGTTGGGCGCATACGGCAATTTCAAGACAGTCTCGCGTCAAGTCCACGCCGTGATCACGATACAGATCAATGGACTTCTGATTCAAGTGGGCAAGCCGCTCGATCGGCGTCGCCTGCAGGGAATTCGATTTCTGGAGATAATCCCTGGCGTCTGAGGGAAGGTTGGATAGATCGAAATCTGAAAGCCTTGCATCGGGTTGGGGGTTATGTCTGAAATCCAGAAAGACTCTGCGACCGCGCAAGACAGTTTCCTGATATACAGCCATGTCAATCAGTGAAGAACCATGGTTGGCAATTTTTCTCGGATCAAACGGCCATTGATATCCTTTGCGAAAAATGGCCGCAGCCATGGTTCCCATATCGGGGAAATATTCATTCAAAAAGTCGCTTTGTTGCGTGTCATCCGCGTTGGTGGAAACGTAGCGTGGTATCACCTGCTGGTAGGAGCCGGAAACGTTCCAGCGATGTTTGAGAGACGCCAAGCCGAATTGCGATTCCGTGAGATTATGGGCTGTCGCTCCGATCTGAAGGGCAATGCCGATCGATCCGATCTGATCTTCGGGATATACGGACATTTGATACAGGCCGCCGGGACCGCCGGTGCCAAGAATGACGTTGACCGCATTGAACAGCACGAGACCGAAGGTGTCTCTTTCAAGCGCTTCAAGATCCAGGGCGACGGCGCCGATGACCCTCCGCCGCTCAATGTCCTGTTCTGTCAGGAGCGCGATGGCCTGGTGGCCATTGAAGACCGGGATCTGCAGATCGTTGATGCGTTTTGCCAGCGCCTCGAACATATAATGGGAGGTGAGCGGACCGGCAGAGGTAGCGCGGCCCCGGGGGTCGTGGTCAGTCCTGTATCCGGGATAGCCGCCGTAGCCATCGTGGGGAAAGGGCACGCCGAGATGCACTAATTCAAAGAAGGCCTGGGCGGAGTGCTGCGCTTCGCATAAGGCGATATCGCCATGCATACAACCGCCGTTGAAAAGGTCTTTAGCCATTTCGAGTGGTGAATCAGGGATTGAACCAAACAAAGAAAGCTTGTAATAGGTCTGTTTATCCGAGCCCGAATTGTTCGATGTGCCACCGCCCCACTTTTCAGTGATGATTGCTATGTCATGTTGTCCTCGTTCATACAAGCCCAAGGCAGCCTTAAGCGCCGCTGCGCCACTGCCAATGATCAGTGTATTTACGGAATAAACCGCGAATTGAGTTTTCTCAAATAAAGCACTACTGGACCGCATCAGATGTTCCTCAGCTTACGATGTTCCCGTAAGCTTTTTTATAGATAGATCGGTCGCGAATTACGCATCCGGTGACCTGGTTGTTTCTCATCAGGTCGGTGCAGCAAGAGCAGGCGTTGCAGCATTTCGCCGGATTGAGTTTCTGAAAGTTCATCAGGTCGAGCGGCGCATCGGGGTACGCAAATGCACTC
Source organism: Acidobacteriota bacterium (assembly GCA_049511215.1). Classification (GTDB taxonomy): domain Bacteria; phylum Acidobacteriota; class UBA6911; order UBA6911; family UBA6911; genus JAFNAG01. The sequence goes on from JBEKYG010000114.1 coordinate 1,531, forward strand.
CTGCCGAGACCTATAAAGGATGCGCGCTTCTGGGCAATGACTGCAGCCCCGACATTGGGCCAATAATGGCGAAGCCAGGAATAGCCGGTGCCGACCACGGGCGATGCAGCGTGGGCGTTCTGGAAAGCCTCTGCCAGTAAAATAAGAGAGATCACGCTGCTGAGCGGGTGGACATCCGGAAAAATGGCTCCTCTCGCGGGGCGGTTGAAAGGTCTTCCGATATGCGGGGAATAGAAAGGGATGCCGGCAGTGATATTGAACAACACACATCCGGCTTCAATCAGCCGCCGCTGTAACTGCAAAGGCTCCGACAAATCGGGTTTCGTACCTTCGGTCTTCGCTACCCCAAATCCATAGGGATAAGGGATCCCATCCGTGGCGTTCAGCCGAACGGCAACGGCAAGGCGGGGAATGGTATCGCGAATTTGCCGCACAATTTCCAGCAGGAGTCGAGTTCGGCATTCAAAGTCGCCACCATAACAACTGTCTGGCCGGGTGAATGCTGAGAGCAACTCGTGGAGCAGATAACCATGGCAGGCCTTGATATCGACGGCATTGAAACCGGCCATTTGTGCCAGCCTCGCCGCGGCAACAAATTGATCCCTGATCGCGGTCAACTCGTCGTCACGAATGACCTCCACCGCCGCGCGTGCTTTATCTACAAGCGGATTAAAGTAGACGACTTTGGGTATGGACGCACCCTCATTCTTGCTGAAACGGCCCGAATGGGTGAGTTGCAGGACGAGAAATGGATCATGGGAAGCGCCGAAATAGGCGCGAGCCGCGTTCCTGGTAATTTCCACCAGCTTCTGAAATCCACCGAGCGTCTGTTTTGTTAATGACAATTGCCGGGGGTTGGACCGGCCGGAAGGAGAAACACTGCACGCCTCAAACCAAATGAGTCCATTTCCTCCTTCTGAGTATCTGCGATAGCGGCGAAACGTGAGTTCTTCCGGCCCTCCGGCGGGCGAGCCATCGAAACCCTCCATAGGCTGGACAGCGAGGCGGTTGGGGATTTGTGCGTCTCCAATACAGTATGCCGAAAACAAGGGAGCGATCGAATCCTGATATGGAAGGGATATTCCAAGTTCCTCTGCTTTTTTTAACAACTCAGCGGAGCTGCTATAGCGAAATGGTTCGTGTCGTTTCATCGATTTGACTGGAGCGCGCTATGTGACTGAAGAAGCAATGGCCATCAAGGCCACAATATCATCTGCCAGACGCTGCTCACACACATCGGGCCATCGTTCCCGCTCGGTCATCCGGCATCCCAACGCCGACTTATCAGCAGTTAATTGCGATAATCTGACCAGTCTCGACAACTCTTCCGCGGTTAAGTCGGGGAATTTACCCAAAAACAGTGCGTCAAAGATCGGTAATAGGAAACTTCCGCCATGTGCTTCAACCGACAAAGGTATATCGGCGGACAACGATTTCAACAATCGCAGGATCGCCGTAAGGTCGATCACGCCGCGGCCACATGGAACGGGAAATGAAATCATCCCTTCCGGTGTCAACGCAATTCCACCATCCTTGATGTGGGTGCAAACAACCCAGGGAAGTAACCGACGGGTTGCACAAATCGGGTCTTCCAGCATAGTCAGGAGATTCATGGTATCAAGACAGATGCCTAACCACTCGCCCGGAACCGCATCACATCGTTCAAACAGGCGGACCAACTCGAACGAGGTGAACTCGAAGTGTGTCTCAATCGCCAGAATAACGTCATGGTCGAGCAACATCGCTTTTTGGGCAATCAATGCAGTTGCCATTTCCTGAATCAAGGTTTCCGTCATTGGGCTATTGGGTTGCCACCGCATCAATCCTCCGGAACAGGAGCGAACGATGCGAGTGCCAAGCTTCGCGGCCTGTTCTGCCACGATGCGATTGGACTCAAAAAGCTCTTTTTGGTTCCAATTGCTCATGTCGCGTGGGATATGCCGCGCGCCTCCCCATTCCAGGTACATGCCGTTTTCTTTTGCGCAAGCGGCAAGCTCCTGGAGATAGGATTTATCCGCGCTCGTCTGAAAACGGGGTTCCAGGCCGGAAAATTGCACTCCTTCGGCGCCATGATTTTTCGCCCATCGGATCGTTCGCAATGGATCCAGTCTCAGGGGATACAAGCCATAATTATCGATGCCTACGCGAAAGTGACTCATATCGGTTCTCAAAAAGACCCAGCAACCGGCCGTCGAATAGCCAACGATGGTGCATTCCCGACACTAACGAAAACACTCAGCCACGAAAACCCCAGAGATTTCGACCCGGCCGGCGGAGGCACAATCTGAGATTTTCCCTTGGTTGTGGCCGTTTTGGGTTCGCAAGGCCTTAACTGCATCGAAGGGTAGTCCCTGTGATTCAGACACTACAAGAAAAAAAGCAGCCACGAATCACACGAACAACACGAATGGAGTAGAGGCAGGAGCGGCGCAAAGCGCTGCGCCACTGCGAAGGGGGCGAAAGCGCAGGCTCTGTGTTGCTCCATCCCGTTGCTGCTCGTCGGAAATCGCCTCGCTTTTCGTGTTATTCGTGTCATTCGTGGCTGCTTTTTGTTGGCAGTGTCTGAATTGCAGTTAGTATCATCGAATCGATACCATGAGCCACAACAAAACAATCACCGCGCCCACCAGCAGCCAGCAGCCGCCAAATCCTATGAAATCGGACCATGCCGGCCTCAAGATCTCCCATTGCGACCGCCGGAACAATTTGTCTATCTCAAAAGCATCGGGATACGCAAACGATTCCGCCAATGCTCTTTCATCCTCTTCTGGAGTCGGCCGAACGGGAGTGTGCAGTTTGGCGAAGAATCGGTCCACCAGCGCTTTCGGTGCCGGTGCGGTCAGGAGTGAGATAAGGAACAACAGTACAAAGGGGAAGAGAGCGTCAAAGAAAAATCGGACAGCCACCAGCTGCGATTTTCTGCAATTCGAAAAGTCGAACCCCAACCAGGAGAGCACCCAAATCTCCGCATGGAAACGGCCTAATCCGACCTTGGGCGACTCCGGGTTCTCCGGGTCGATCCGCGCCACCCGTTCAAACAGAATGCCCGCCGGCGGAATCACATGATTGTTTTGGATCAATTGCCCTACCGCGGAAGCGCGTCCCTCGCCCACATCCTTCGCCAGCGCTTGAATCGTGACCACCACCGACTCTTGTTTGGTCTCGATCAAATACTTCGGGTTGTATTTGATTGCATCTAATTGCTGGAATAAATTCGGAATCACGGCATAGATCATAATGCAAAGGGCAACTTGAATAATTACGGCCCATTTCGTCACTCGCCGCCAGAGAAACCCAAGCCAGATGGAGGCGCCAAATATCGCGGGAATCGAGATGATGTATTGGAACAGCTCGAGTAAATTATTAATGAACAGTGCCACGCCGATCCCGCCCAACAGTGATGCGGCGATTACGATGCGGCCCACCATCAGGTAATGCCTGCCGGTTTTGTCGGGATAGCGTGGTTTGTACAGGTTGTTGGTAAAAAGCGCCGCATAGGAAACGGCACCGGCTGCCAGGGCAGACATATTGGCAGAGAGAACGCCTACCAGCATCAAACCGATGGCTCCGGGAACCAGCAGGCTCTTTGTCATGTATCCCCAGATCATATCCGGATCATTCAGTTTCCCGGCGTACATTCCGACCGCCAGCAGTCCGGCGAGCGCCCAGAACAGCATCAGGACGCGCTTCGCGAACATTCCTCCGATCATGCCTATGCGGGCAGTGTACTCGTTCTTCGCCGATCCCGCGGTCTGCATCCCGGAAACCACGGCGACGATCGACACCAGGTTTGCCAGCACCATGGCAAGCACGGTGTACCAGGCATATTCGCTCATGGTCGCCGAGCCGAATAAATTGAACATGTAATCCGGAACCTTCGCATGCAGGGCGGAGAAACCACCTATTTTTGCCAACCCGACCGGAATCAACATCACGGAGAATGTTATGATGAGGATACCTTGCACGGCATCGGTCATTGCGGCAGCGCGGAATCCCCCCAGCATGGTATAGATTGCGACGACAATCGCGAAGACGAAGTAAAAGAAAACCGGGCTGACATAAGAAATAAAGGATTTCAATTCGCCTCGTTTGTTCTTTTCCAGCAGTTCATTGTAGCGCGCCTGCTGCTGCTCGGATAAGCCGTTCGCCCTCTGTGCTTCGAGCACCTGGAACTCTTCAAATTGGCGCATACTGGTTTGCTCGGCCGGCGTGCATTCCGCGATAGGTTTCGGCGCCATCGCAACCATGGTTTTTCCCGCGACCATATATCCGACACCGCTCCCGATCAGGGAGAGTGTCAGCATGAATACCGCATACGCAGCTCCTAGAAAGCGGCTGTCAAAGCGTTCCGTGAAGTAATCGCCGATCGTCGTCAACCTGACACGGCGAAAAAAGAGCGTTGTAAACCAATAAAAAGGTGTCAGAAACAGTACGAGGAATTGAATCCACATTCCACCGATGCCTTGCCGGTAGATTTCGCGGGAGACCGCCACCGCCTGGTCGGCATTCGTGGAACATCCGAGATTAAGAAAAAACTGATAGAACTTACCTAGATTTCGGCCGGCGAGATAAAACTCCTTTTCGCTTCTGGCGTGTTTTGCAACTCTTTTTCCCAGCCATACCATTCCCATGACATAGAGCGCGATGATGAGAAGATCGATGAAGTGAATACCCCATAGATACATTGGCGGTGATCCTCATGGTGACGAGCATTTCTATCGCTCCGGGGCTCGCGGAGCAAGGGAAATTCTGGACTCCTGGCCATGATGGCCGGCTGGAGCCGCCTATCCATCATGTCGCCAAAGTCCGCGCTGCGGCATTTGCTTCCCCTTTACCGTTATCAGATCGAGGTGTCGAACCATCCCTCCCGCTCACCCCACTGCGGGGGTGATTCCACATGATTTACGCCGCAACCGATGATATTCTGCGCCCGGATATTTGTGCGGGTCGGGCGGAGACCCGGAAGGGCAATTTGTGCGGATGGGTCCCGATGCCATTTCCTCCATTGGTACTTGTTTAGCCCTGTGGTCATCGGGAAATAGGGGGAAATAGGGGACGCAGCCCGGTTTTGCAGCCAAAACGCCAACGGTGCTTTAACCGCAGCAGTGCGAAATCGGGCTGCGTCCCCTATTTCCCGTCCCCTATTTCCCAGACGTACGAGCGCGCCGTGCTGTCGAAGCGGGTGTGACTGTCGTGCTGGTCCAAGGGCTTGTCAAGGATGCATCCAATCGCGTTAGAATAGGACTCGCCTTGAACCAGACCCCCGTTGGATGGACCATTTCGAAAGGACGCAAGCCATGAGAGGAAATGACCTCACAGTGAATAGCCCGTGTAATCGTCTTGTAGGGGAGATGCCGAAGATAGGGATTCGGCCCACCATTGATGGACGATTGGGAGGAGTGCGCGAATCGCTGGAAAATCAAACCCTGACGATGGCGCACGAGGTTGCAGCGTTTCTTTCAGGCAACCTGCGGAGCGCGAACGGGATGAAGGTGGAATGCGTGGTGGCCGACACCTGCATCGGCGGCGTGGCCGAGGCTGCTCGGGCCGCCGAGAAGTTCCGGCATGAAGAAGTGGGCGTCTCACTGACGGTTACGCCGTGCTGGTGCTACGGATCGGAAACGATGGACATGGACCCGCACATTCCGAAGGCGGTGTGGGGCCTCAACGGCACGGAACGGCCCGGCGCTGTTTATCTGGCCGCCGTTTCGGCGGCGCATAACCAGAAGGGGTTGCCGATCTTCAACATCTACGGACGCGATGTACGGGACCAGAAGGACACCGACATCCCCGCGGATGTGCGGCAAAAACTCCTGCAATTCGCTCGGTCCGGTCTGGCGGTAGCGACCATGCGCGGCAAGTCGTATCTGTCGATGGGCGGCGTGTCGATGGGGATCGTGGGTTCGATCATTGATCCGTCCTTTTTCGAAAGCTATCTGGGAATGCGCGTCGAGGCCGTGGATATGGTCGAGTTCGCTCGCCGTATCGACGAGGGCATCTTCGACCCGAAGGAGTTCGAGCAGGCTCTGAAATGGACACGGCAAAACTGCAAGGAAGGCGAGGACACCAACACGCCGGCACTTCAGCGCAGCCGGCTGCAAAAAGACGGAGACTGGGAAACATGCGTCAAGATGGCGATGATTGCGCGCGACCTGATGATCGGCAATCCGCGTCTGGCGGAGCTGGGGTTTGGTGAAGAAGCGCTCGGCCACAATGCAATTGCCGCGGGCTTCCAGGGCCAGCGGCAATGGACGGATCATTTCCCGAACGGCGACTTTTTCGAGGCCATGCTTTGCTCGTCATTCGATTGGAACGGGATCCGTGAACCCTATGTCGTGGCCACGGAAAACGACGGCCTCAACGGAGTGACGATGCTGTTCGGCCACTTGTTGACCGGGACAGCCCAGGTGTTTGCGGACGTGCGGACCTACTGGAGCGCCGCTGCGGTCCGACGAGTGACGGGTCACAAGTTGACGGGCAAAGCTGCCGGGGGCTTTTTACATTTTATCAACTCGGGACCGGCCGCGCTGGATGGGACCGGACGGCAGGAAATCAACGGCAAACCAGCTATGAAACCATACTGGGACATTACGCCCCGGGAAGCCGAGGCCTGCCTGAAAGCCACGACCTGGTATCCGTCGATCGTGGGGTATTTCCGTGGCGGCGGATTCTCCTCCAGCTACCTGACCCGCGGCGGCATGCCTGTAACCGCGGCCCGCATCAATCTCGTGAAAGGGCTCGGACCCGCGCTGCAAATCGCGGAGGGGTGGACCCTGGATTTGCCGGACGAGGTGCATCGCACCCTCGATCAGCGGACCGACCCGACATGGCCGACGACGTGGTTTGTGCCGATTCTGACGGGGAGCGGGCCCTTCCGGGATGTCTATTCGGTGATGAACGATTGGGGCGCCAATCATTGCGCCTTTTCTTTCGGACATGTCGGCCGCGATCTGATAACGCTGGCTGCCATGCTCAGAATACCCGTGTACATGCACAATGTGCCGGAGGAGGCGGTATTCCGGCCGAGCGCATGGACCGCGTTCGGAGCGCATGAGCCCCAGGGCGCTGATTTCCGCGCCTGCGCCAATTTCGGTCCCTTATATGGAAAGTACTAGGCAAGGGCTTCGCCCTTGATATCCCGCCCAAAAGCGGCGGGATATGGAAGCCAGAAGCCAGGAGCCAGAAGGAATTGCGCTCGCTGGCTGCTTTGAGCTCAACGCAGAGATTCCGGCTTCATGCTTCCGGCTTCAGGCTTCTGGTTTCTAACGAGAACAAAATTCTCGTTGCGCGGCATATAACGGTCTGACACAAGGACTCGAAGACTCTAAGGCTCGAAGAAATCCTGTGTTTTGACACCTCCTTTGAGTCTTCGAGTCTTTGTGGTAGATGGTGAAGATCGAATTTTTCACAGCGTCTGAGACTCAAAGAAGGTTCAAGAAAACCGCGCTCCAATAACCGAAGGAGGAACAAATATGTCGTGGCAGGAAAAACAGGGAGGACGACGGCCTTTTTTGCAGAGATTGATGGTCTTGGGCGGCCTGGCGGCCGTGCCCGCGCGCGCCCAGGGACAGCTAGCCCGGAGCGAAACTGGATCCGGTTATTTGCCGAGTTACGTTCGCGCTCAGAGCTACAAGTCTTTGAAGCAATCGAGCTTCGACAAGACGGGCGGCAACTCGGATCGCTGGCCCATTCAGGCGGGACAGACCCTGGACATCTTTCAGGCCAAAGGTCCCGGAATGATCTCGCATATCTGGTTCACCATTTCAGCCCAGAGCGGCAATCACCTGAAAGAACTCATGCTGCGCGTGTACTGGGATGGGAACGCCAAGCCGAGCGTGGAAAGTCCCATCGGCGACTTTTTCGGACTCAACCTCGGCGAGTACACCATCTATGAATCGGCCTATCTTGCCTGTTCGCCGGGGCGCTCGCTGAATTGTTATTTTGCCATGCCCTATCGGACGGGGGCGCGCATCACAGTCGCCAATGAAGGCAAACAGAACGTAGGCTCCTTTTACTCCAATATCGATTACATGGATATGCCGTCTCTGCCGGATGACATCCTTTACTTCCACGCCAGCTACCGCCAGGCCGCGCCCAACAAGCCGGTCGTAGGACCGGATGGTAAAGATGCGCTGAATCCGGACGGGAAGAACAATTATGTTTTTGCGGAGACCCGGGGCCGCGGACACCTGATGGGCGTTACCCTCGGTGTCCAGCAGAACAGCGAATACTGGATGGGCGAAGGCGACGACATGATTTTCGTGGACGACGAGTCGAAGCCACTGATCAACG
>JBEKYG010000115.1:0-9820 GCA_049511215.1 Acidobacteriota bacterium
CCACTTCAATCTCCTGGGAGAGCTGAGGTTCATGGTACCCGAGATGCTATTTCTCAAAGGGCTGCATGAGTTCAACCGCATGTTGTGGTATCGCTCCTTCCCCTTTCACTTCGGCCTGTACCTCCTGATCGGCACCCTAGCTATGCTCACTCTCGGCGCCGCTTTATCCGTCTTTGCGCCCACCCTCATGGCCCATCCCCTCGGGTACGCCCTCTCATGGTTGCCTACCCTCACAGGGACGGCCGGTCTGGGATTGGCTCTCCTGGGAGCGCTGGGCCTGTTGGTACGCCGTGTGACCGATGAAGACCTCAAAATCTATACGACCAAAGGCGACATTTTTAACCTCCTCTTTTTCATCGTCGCGTTCGGAGTGGTCGCTGCCAGCTGCCTTGTGCGCCCGACCTCCGCTCCCGACCTGCTTGCCATCTCCAAGGGACTCATCACCTTCGATACCAGCATCGAGATCCCCGGCCTGCTCGCCGCGGGATTATTCCTCTCCGGAATCCTGGTTGCCTATATTCCCATGACGCACATGTCTCATTTCATCGCCAAGTACTTCACCTACCATTCGGTGCGCTGGGACGATGCGCCCAATCGCAGGGGCGGAAAACTCGAAGCGCGGCTGGCCGAATACCTGACTTACCGGCCGACGTGGGCGGCTGCGCACGTGGGGGCGGACGGCAAGAAGACCTGGGCGCAAGTAGCCACGACCAATCCGGCGCAGGAGGTGAAGAAATGAAAGACAGGATCAAGCTGAGCGATATGTCGCGGCCGGAGAGGACGCCTCTGACCCACCTCGAGAACGAAGAGCTCAAGCGCCTGCCGTATCCGCTTGCCGATCCGGCGCAAGACCACAGCTGGACACCGCTCTCGGAGCAGATCCGGGGAAAGTATGAATGCATTCTGGACGATACCTGCGCGGTGAACGTCCCGCAGCCGAAAACGAAGCAGGATGAGGACGCGCTGGTCGGGAAGTTCCTCTCCGGCCTGGAAAAGCTCTTTACGAAGGAGAACAACTGGACCTTCCTCCAGCCGCTCCTCCTGACGATGGAGCACTGCGCCAAGTGCCAGACCTGCTCGGAAGCCTGCCACATCTTTGAGGCGAGCGGGAACAATGAGCTTTATCGGCCCACATTCCGCTCCGAGGTGATGCGCCGGCTCTACTACAAGCATGTCAAGCATGGCGGCCTCGCCTCGGCCTGGCAGCACGGCGATATCGTCCTCAACTGGCCCCTGGTCGCCCGCCTGATCGAGCTCGCCTACCGGTGCAATCTTTGCCGGCGCTGCGCTCAGACCTGCCCGATCGGAGCCGATAACGGCCTCGTGGCGCACGAATTGAGAAAGCTCTTCAGCCAGGAAATGGGAATCGCAGCGAAAGAGATCCACGACACCGGTTCCATGCTCCAGCTCGAGGTGGGATCCTCAACGGGGATGAATGCGGTCGTCGTCAAGGACAACGTTGAGTTCATCGACGAGGATATGACCGAGAAGACGGGAATCGAGGTGAAAACGCCCTGGGACGTCGCGGGCGCCGACGTGCTGTTGATCCACAACGCCGGAGAAATCCTGGCCTGGCCGGAGAACCCCGGCGCCTTCGCCGTGATTCTCAACGCTGCCGGGATCACCTGGACGCTTTCATCCGAGATCGCGGGCTACGATTCCATTAACTACGGGCTCTGGTACGACGACGCACAGTTCGCGCGCGTGGCGATCAAACACGCCGAAGCCGCCAAAAAGCTCGGAGTCAAGAAGATCGTGCTGGGCGAATGCGGCCACGCGCACAAAGCGCTCTCAGTCATCGCCGACCGCGTGCTGACCGGAGACTTGAACATCCCGCGCGAGAGCTCCATGACGCTCCTGCGCGACATCGTCATGAACGACCGCATCAAGCTGGATCCCAGCCGTAACAATTTCCCCGTCACGCTCCACGACCCTTGCAATCTGGTACGGCTCATGGGTGTGGTCGAACCGCAGCGAGAAATTGTGCGCAAGATCTGCCCCCTGTTCAGGGAGATGGAGCCCCACGGAGTGGACAATTACTGCTGCGGCGGCGGGAGCGGTTTTGCCATCATGAGCGGCAACAATTTCCCGGACTGGCGCTTTCACGTGGCCGGACGGAAGAAGCTCGAGCAGATCCTCAACGCTTTTGGCGACTGCATGGATCCGTCAATCCCGAAATATCTTTGCGCTCCCTGCAGCAACTGCAAGGGGCAGTTCCGGGACATGCTGGCCTACTACAATCTATGGGAGAAACAGAAAATACTGTACGGCGGTCTCGTTGAGCTGATTGTCAACGCCATGACCGACGTAAAGCCCGGATTTATCGAATGGGAATGGCACTGAACTCGAATCAATCTCAGGAACTGGATTCCGGGAAGGATTTCCCCCAGGTGCATCAACCATGAGACCGATACTTTGCATTTTGTCTTTCTTCCTGCTTTTGCCGGCAGCCGGACAACAGTGTTCTGGCGCGGGACAAGATACGTGGAATACTTCTCCGACAGTCGAGGAGGCAGCCCAGTCTGCCAATAAGGATCAGCGGAATGTGAAGCACAAATGGTTCAAGCCGCGCGTCGACCTTCGCGGTCGGCTCGAAGCTTATACCGGCATCAACTTCATCCCCGGCAGCGACGATATTTACTACCTCAGTCGGTTGCGTCTGAACGCTGCCATTGAGGCCAGAAGCTGGCTTCGATTCTTCCTGGAGGGGCAAGACTCGCGCGTACCAGGATACGGCAGAAGTCCGGTTCCAGGATCCGTTGAGGATCCTTTTGATTTTCGCCAGGGCTACTTCGAGCTGGGCAGCACAGAAAACGGTTCGTGGGGATTTCGGGTTGGACGCCAGGAGCTTCTCTTCGGGAATGGGCGGCTAATCGGCAACTCTAATTGGGGTAATGTCGCTCGGACCTTCGATGCCGCGTGCTTCACGTATAAAAAAAACGGAATCCATCTGGACGCGTTTACATCCTCGGTCGTCGTTCCCACGAACGGCGGCTTCGACCGCCCTCACTTTAACAACAAGTTTCATGGTTTTTATTCGTCGTTTAGCAAGCTGCCAGCCTGGTCGACGGCGAATAACGTGGATACTTTCTTCTTGGTGAAAACCAATTCCCTTGCGCGGAGCAAGCTAGGTGCCGTCGGCAATCTGTGCATATGCACCTTGGGCACACGAGTGATTGGAAAACTGCCGCGTGATTTCGACTATCGGGTTGAAATGGCATATCAGACCGGCCACGTCTCTCGTGATCCTGTGCGCGCCTGGGCGGGGCACTGGCAGCTCGGTTACAGGCCGCCATTCTCGCATAAGTCAGTTCGGCTGGCAGCCGAGTTCAATGGCGCATCCGGCGACAGTAACCCTCATGATGGGTGGCACAACACTTTCGACCAGTTGTATCCCACCAGTCACGACAAACTTGGAACGCTCGATCGGATCGGGTGGCGCAACATTCGCGACCTTTCGGCCAAGATGGAATGGAAGCCGGTCGAGAAGTGGACTCTCAACGTGGAGTACCATGACTTCTGGCTGGCAACGCGGCAAGATTACCTCTATGCAAAAGATGGAACGACAGTTTTGCGAAATCCTAACGCCACCAGCAGCCGGATAGGCGACGAGGTCGACTTCTACGTTGCGGGATGGAATGATGCAGAATCGCCGCGACCAAATCCTCAGCACCATTGAGCGCGTAAGCCGGGACACGCGCATCAAGGAGATCCGCATTGTCAACCATCGCGGCCAGGTAAGGCTCTCAACAAACCCTCAGGAGATCAACAAGCAACTCGATATCGGGGCGCCAGCCTGTATTCTCTGTCACTCGGGCACTCAGGGGCATGTGCTGCCTGGAACCCTGGGCGCCGTGACTCGCACCAGTCTGGAGGGGAAGACCGTTCGCGCCTTCGCGCCCATTCTTGCAGAACCCGGTTGCATCACTCGAGCTTGCCACTCGGAGGAAGCGGATGCCAAGGTCCTCGGCGTGATCGATCTTGGCCTTTCCCTAAGTGAAGTCGAAGCAATGCTGGCGCAAAACCAGCTCAAAATAGGGGCTGCGTCCCTGACGGCTATCCTCTTGGGAGGTGGCCTGCTGTGGCTTGCCCTCGCGTTTCGCTTTAGCCGACCCATGAGCGATGTGATGAGTGGCATCCGCCGTGTGGCGAGCGGCGAGCTGAACTATCGCATACCCGTGCGCAAGCGCGACGAGTTCGGTCAGCTCGCCACATCATTTAATGCAATGAATCAGCAGCTGGCGGCCATGCAACAGGGGCTCATCCAATCAGAGAGATTGATTTCCATGGGCAAGCTGGCTGCCGGGGTCGCGCATGAGATCAATAACCCCCTCACCGGAATCCCCCTTGCTACCGTATTTATGTCCGGACTAACTCGGTAGCCCTGCGCAAAAATACAAAATACATGATAATCCATTGTTTGCTTTTATTAAAGCAGGAATCCCGGCCGCGAAGGGCTCCGGCTGAATCAATTGAGGTCTTCACCATTCATGAGCCAGGATCTGCTCGATCTGTGGAGGTCCCACATGAGGGATAGCGGCAGGCGGCTGCGCTCCAATAGCGCTTGCCGTAACGCTCCACGATCTGCGCCTCTCCACTCGAATGCAGCCGCCGCAACGCCTCCTCCACTTGACCCGGAGACCAACGCTCCAGCGTGCGCCGCAATTGCTCCTCTTGCATCGGGTGCCGGCTGATGATGGCAAGCACAGCATCGGCTGCGTTTTCGTACCCCGACAGGTCGAATGTGCCGTTAGAGGCTTGAATTATCCGCGCGCGGCAGCCGAGGATCGCTGCCGCTCTATTGAGGCGATCTTCATCCGGGAGCTGCACGCTTGTCTCGGCGGGAGGACGGCTGGGAAGACTGATATGCACTTGATCCGGTCCAATACGCAGTAAAGCCCCGGCAATCTCCTGCAGCTCCTTTTCGCCGTCATTAATCCCCTTCATGAGCATCACTTCAATCCACAGCTGGCCGCGATATTCCCGGCGAAAGGCAACCAACCCATCCAACAGCAATTCATAACTCAGAGCGGGCCAAGGACGGTTGATCCGGCGATAGAGGCGGGCATTGCCGGCATCCAGGGATGATAGCACTGCGTCGGCAACCCTCAGCTCTTCCCGGACTTCCTGTAGGTGCAAGAGGGACCCGTTGGTGATCACGGCCACCGGGATATCGGTCAGGTTCTTAATCTGCCGGATCAACCATCCTATGCCGGCATGCAGGGTGGTTTCGCCCGAGCCAACAAGGGTCACCCAATCAATGGCCCCTGGTTTGTGCCCCACCAGTGCGTCTCGAACTTCGGCCAGGATGCTCTCGCGCGCGAAATATTCGCTGCGTTCATTTGAAAGCGGTACCGTACGGCCGAGCTGGCAATAGATGCAGTTCCAGTTGCAGACCTTCCGCTTCAAGGGAAGTGGATCAACACCGAGCGATTGCCCTAACCTACGTGACGGCAAGGGGCCGAAAACGAAACCCATTTGTGAATGTCCCTCTCAGTTCCAGGTGATGGCTACAAGCAGAAAGTATGCGCTGGCGCTTTGCCCCGATCCACTCCAAATATAGGAATCTCCCTGCGATCCATAGTCCCCGGCTTGCGTTAATGCTCGCCTTTTTTCATCCTGAGCAGCATGAGAATCAGCCGCCGGTCGCGCGCGTTGACACAGGGGCGGTCGCAGCCCTCCAGGTTCTCTAAGAACTGGCAGTAGCGATTGCACATTTCCGTTCCGAACAGGCTCGGCAAGTCCGCCGCCTGGTCGGAATCCGGAAGAATGTGCCGCAGCCTTTTGGCCAATACTGAGATTGAGCTGCCGCAGGAATGGTCGAACACCAGCAGGTTGGCATCCGGCAAACCCGAGATCGCCTGAAAGCCGATTAAATGGACACCCGGATCGAGAATGAAATCCGGCCACAGGCCCCATCGCCGTCCGCAGGAGCCACATTTCTGAAATGGTGGATTGGAGTTCCAGTTCGCGGCCCCTGCATTCATAGCCATTGGATCATACTAGCGGAACTGATAAAACGCACCCAAAAGTCATGCTTCATTGAGCGATCACCACGGCGGCCGGCAGGGAGATGTCAGCGGAGTGTCTTGTCAAGACTGGTAACAGGCACCCTCTTTCACCTGGGATGTCTCGGTTGAAAAAAGTGTCTGTCACCAATTCCGGTGTCCGTGCGGCCTTGTGCCGATTAGCTTGACACTCTGTCTGCTTTTAGTGTAAGTGTGTGCTAGCTCCATATGCTCAGCAGCAAGGGGCTAATTGTGATTCGGAGGATACGATGGGCGCGACCGGCGCGAGGATCCTCATCATAGATGATGATGCGGACTTTCGGGCCTCGCTCACTGAAGTGCTTGAACGCGAGGGTTACAGTGTCCTTGGTGCGGCGAGCGCCCAGGAAGGGCTGTCCAAGATCGTTAGCGAGCCGCCTGACCTCATAATTCTGGACATTATCATGGAGCATAATTGTGCGGGATACGAGGTGAATCAAGCGATTAAGTTTCGCGACGAGTACCTGCAAGAGCGGAACATTCCTATTTTAATGGTCTCATCCATTCAAATCGATCCCGCCACTCTTTACAGCCGGGCCGCGGAAGCGGTGATGATCACCCCGGACGCTTACTTAACGAAGCCGTTGAACCTACCGGTGTTCCTCGATCGAGTGCGGGATCTGCTGGCGGCACGCCAGACGCAGGTATTCTCCCAGGGGCATTTGCCGGATCCTTGATTTTGATCAGGCCGCTGCATTGGCCTGCAATGCCGGTCGAGCTGCACCTCGCGGGCGGCCACCGGAGTTAATTCCCAGTTAAACCACACCCCGACTGCTCTGGGTGTGGCAATGGGGAATCTGACAGCCTGAGGGTAACAGCCTGTGGCGCCGCTGAATTCAGTTAAGTCCAATCCCCCGGAAGAGAATCTGGTTGTCGTTATCGACGACGATGAGATTATGCGCCTCTCGTGCGAGCAGATTCTCGAGAAAGTCGGCTATCGCGTGGAAACCTTCGCCAACGGCCACGACGGCATCCGCCGACTCCAGGAAGTCGGAAGTCCCCTCCTCTTGGTTGACATCAAGATGCCCGAGTTGGATGGGTTTGAGGTCATTGACCGCGTTCGCAAGCTGGATCCCAGCGTGGCCATCGTCGTGATAACCGGTTATGCCACCATTGAGACCGCAGTCGATGCGATGAAGGCTGGGGCATACGATTTCTTGCCCAAGCCCTTTACCCCCGGTGAGCTGCGAATGATCGTCGACCGCGGCTTCGAACGCTGGCGGCTGATCAAGGAGGGGCAGCGTCTGCGCCACGAAAAAGAGGAGGCTGAACGCAAGTTTATCACTCTCGTCTCGCATCAGCTCAAGACTCCGCTGGTTGCTGTCAAGCAGTATCTGGACGTTTTGCTCTTTTCCCAACAGGGTCAGCTGCCGGCAAGAGCGGTGGAATGGGTTACTCGCTCTCAAGTGCGGCTCGGCGAGATGTTAACGCTTATCCAGGACTGGTTGGCGTTGGCGAAGATTGAGCGCGGCCGCTGCTGCGATCGCGGCATGGGCACCCAGATCGCCCCGATCGTGGATGACATCGTTCAGGATCAGCGGCAGCTGCCCGCCGCCTCTGACTTAACCATTGACGTCGCGCTCCCGCCAACCCTCCCTCCGGTGTGCGGTGATCGAGTCAGCATCAGCATGTTGGTAAGCAATCTGATAGGCAATGCCATCAAATACAATCGTCCAGGCGGTTCCGTCTCCATCCGGGCCTTTACCGGCGGGAAACAGGTCACGCTGGAAGTGAGCGACACCGGCATCGGCATCCCGAAAGACTGCCTCTCTCACCTCTTCGAGGAGTTTTACCGTGTTAACACGAAAGAAACTCGAGATATCCCCGGGACAGGACTCGGCTTGGTAATCTGCAACCGAATCGTCACGGAGCTTGGGGGATCCATCGAGGTAAGCAGCACGGAAGGCCGGGGAACCACTGTCCTGATCCACCTCCCGGTAGCAGAAACGCAAACAGAATCCAGCTGAAAGCTGCTTTAGCGAACACCAGGTGAAAGCCAATGAGTGAATCAAAGAAAGTGCTAATCATCGACGACGACCGCGATTTTGCCCATGCCATCGAAGCCTTGCTGCAATCGTCAGGCTATCAGGTCCGGTGCGCGTGCAACGGCCGCGATGGGTTACATCTGGCCAAGACGCTCAGGCCGGACTTGATCCTGCTCGATATCATGATGACCGAAAGGACTGAGGGCTTCTTCATGCTTCAGGAGGCCCGCCGCGTTCCCGAGTTGAGCCAAACCCCGGTAATCGTGGTCTCATCCATTTATGCAGACCAGCCCATCTTCCGCGTAAGCCCCGAGGCCGGCTGGCTTCCCGCTGACCTGTTCCTGCCCAAGCCGGTTGATCCGGCACGCCTTTTGGCGGAGATCCGGCGGCTAACCGATGCCGCATACTCCCCGATCAGCCACGCTGCCGGCGGAAGGAGAGAATCATGAAAATATTAAAGATTCCAAAGCAAAACCTGGATCTCTTTGTGGCCGTTCTTCCGGCCTTTGGGGAGGTATATGCCCCGGTAATGCGCGGGAAAGGGTTTGCTTTTGATCGACCTGCATTCTGGTCCGATGTGCAAATGAAATACCCGCGGACCATTCTTCCTCCGAAGAAATTCCTGCTTCCGCCTCGGGAAGCTACTTTTGCTTTCAATCCCAAAGGAGGCTATCGCAACCTGCTGGAGGAAGCGGCGAAGCCGATTGTGCTTTTTGGGGTCCATGCGTATGACATATTCGGCTTGAACATCCTCGATCGGGTGTTCTCTCAAGGCAAATACGTCGATCCTTACTATGCCGCCCGCAGGCAAAGCACGACGATCATCGGCGTAGACTTCGAGCCCGATGACAAGCATTTTGCCTACTCGATGAATGCTGATTTCGTAGATAGCGGGTTCGACCTCTTCCTCAGCGATATCGGAGAGGATTATCTGGTTCTGGTAGGAACCAGCCGGGGCGATGACATCGTGCTGATGAGCGGATGCCTGCTGCAAGAGCCGGCCAAAGCGGACTTTGATGAATACAAGCGGCGGTCGGGTCTGCGGAGGTCAGCATACAGGACCCGACTCGAGCTCGGCGAGCTTCCCGAAATCCTGGAGATGGAATACCACAGCAAAGTATGGGATGAGATGGGGGAGCGTTGCCTCTCCTGCGGGTCGTGCAGTGCAGTCTGCCCGACCTGCTACTGCTTCGACGTTAACGACGAGCTTGAGCTGAAGGACGGGGCGGGCAGCAGAATCCGGTCATGGGACTCCTGTCTGTTCAGGACCCACGCGCTGGTTGCCGGGGGAGAGAATTTCAGATCGTCTCGTGCTTCGCGCATAAAATTTCGTTACTACCACAAGCAGCGTGGTTTTGTCGCCGAGTACGGCCGGCCGAGCTGTGTTGGTTGCGGCCGCTGTGTCATCACCTGCCCGGCCAAGATCGACATCGTCACGGTCATCGAAACAATTCGAGGTGAGCGAAATGAGTCCAGCAGCAGTATTACCGCAACAGCATAAGTTCGCTTCCAATCCCTATCAGCCCCAGTTGGCGCGGATCGTCCGCATTCATCGGATGGTGCCCGACAACTATTTGTTCCAACTCCGCTTCGCCGATGATGCGGTTGCCGAAGGTTGGGAGCACCGGCCAGGCCAGTTCGTGGAGCTATCCGTGATCGGAACCGGCGAGGTGCCTATTTCGATCTCTTCTCCGCCCACGCGCCGGGGCATTGTTGAACTCTGCGTTCGTCGCGTTGGGAGGGTCACATCGTCCCTTTACCGCTTGCCCACAAATGCCATGGTCGGAA
>JBEKYG010000116.1:0-12490 GCA_049511215.1 Acidobacteriota bacterium
GGCCGAGTCCTACGAACTTCCCCGGCTCATTCTCGACTATCGGCAGTTTTCAAAGCTGAAATCGACCTATGTCGATATTCTCCCCACCCTGATCAATCCCGAAACCGGCAGAGTACACACCTCCTACAACCAGACCGGAGCGGCTACCGGCCGTCTTTCCAGTTCCGATCCCAACCTGCAGAACATACCGATTCGTTCGGACCTGGGACGCCGCATCCGCAGGGCCTTTGTTCCGGAGAAGGGAAACCTCCTCATTTCCGCCGACTACTCCCAGGTGGAGTTACGCGTGTTGGCCCACCTCTCGGAAGACCCGGCGCTGATCGATGCTTTCCGGCACGATGAAGATATCCACGAGCGCACCGCCCGGGAAGTATTCAGCGATGCAGAGAGAGTCAACAAGGCAGAGTGTCGCCGGCGAGCCAAAGTGATCAATTTTGGGATCGTTTACGGGCTGTCAGCTTTCGGCCTGGCACAGAGGCTTGGGATCTCCCGCGAGGATGCGCAGACTTTTATCAACGCTTATTTCGAGCGCTACAAAGGAGTCCGTATCTGGCTGGACCGGACCATTGAGGAAGCGCGCCGTACCGGAATCGTCCGCACTCTCTTCGGCCGGATTCGACCGATCCCGGACATCCAGAGCAAGGATTACGCGGTCCGCCAGTTCGCCGAGCGAACTGCCGTGAACATGCCCATTCAGGGCACAGCGGCTGATATCGTAAAAATCGCCATGATCCGGATCCACAAGGCTTTGCAAAATCGGGGACTATCGTCTAAAATCTTGCTCCAGGTCCATGACGAACTGGTTCTTGAAAGCCCGGTGCGGGAAGTGGAACAAATCCAGGAGATCTTACGGCAGGAAATGGAGAATGCCGCGTCCCTGGCGGTTCCCCTGCGCGTGGAAATGGGTCTGGGCGACAGTTGGATGGACATGAAATAGCGGTCACCACGGTCGCTTGCCGGCTCGAGGAAATATTCGGGAACGGTAAGTGCCGCGGAGCGTGTAAGCATATGACATTGTGGAAGCTGGGAAAGAGAGAGGGAATGGCTGAGGCTCCAGGGGAAATCCTGCCGATGGATGAATTAGGCCTTGGTCTGCACCAAGCCGTCCCAAGCACCGACAACAATCTGGTGCGCGATTTCATTGCCGGCAACGATGCGGCATTCACCCACCTGGTTACGAAATACAAAGACGCCCTGACCAACTACCTCAATGTGATGGTTGGCAACTATGATGTTGCCTCAGATTTGGCTCAGGAGACTTTTTTCCGCGTCTACAAAAACATAGGCCGCTACAGCAACATTTACCAGTTTTCAACCTGGCTCTACCGCATCGCGACCAACCTCGCCATTGACGAGATGCGCTATCGCAAGCGACGCGGCCAGGTGTTTTATAACAATGTTTGGGACAATGGTAGTCGGACGGGCGAAACCGACATGCCGGAGTTGCAGATCTCGGATGTTCGGCGCGGGCCCAGAGACGAAGTTCTGCGCAAGGAGGGGGGCCGGGTTCTCTGTGATGCCATCCGGTCGCTTCCCGAGAAGTACCGTATTGCGTTTATCATGAAAGAAGTTGAGGAGTTGCCGTACGAGACCATCGCCAAGGTTTTGAAGTGCTCGACCGGCACCATCAAATCGCGCTTGCACCGAGCCCGAGAGCTCCTCCAGCGTAAGCTGGAGCATTACGTGTAGAGTACAATTATGGACTGCCGAACATTTCACAGGAAATTGGAAGATTACCTGCAGGATGGGTTGGATTTTCCCGCGCGGTTTGGGATGGAGCGGCATGCAAAACAATGCTACGCCTGCGAAAAGGATGTCACCGCGGCTCTTAGCCTCAGGCAGATGGCGCAGGATCTCCGCAGGGTCGGCGCTCCCGCGGATTTCGAAGCCTCGCTGCTCGCCCGGATTCAGACCGAAAAGCCACGCCGCCGCTTTTGGCAGCTCCGCGAATTGTGGCTTTTCGGCTTCGAGGGGTTCTCATGGCGCGTGGCAAGCATCACGGCATTGGTTACGATTCTCCTCGTGGGGACGGTTACCTACCTCAATTTCGGAACCAGGTTGGATCGGCCGACGGTGTCGCAGACCATGGGGCGCTTGACGACTCTGTCTTCCGAAAGGAATGCCGCCCAAGGCGTAACCGCGTTTGACGTGCCATCACCTGAAGGCTTGGGACTGCCCAAGCCGGGTGCGTCCCTGGATGGAGCCTCCGCGGTCAACATCAAGAAATCCGGCCAGATCAGCCAAGACAACTGGGCCACGCCTGTTGCTGAGCCCGCAGACTCCGGCTATATTGAATTCCTCGTTCCTTTTTCAGGAGGCCGGCAGCTGATTATGCAGCTACCCAGAACCATCCGCATGCGGTATGACCAGCCCTCGCGGGAGTATTTCATCCGGAATGTGAGCCACTAAACCTATCATGCCCGCGTTGAGATTGAATTTGCCAACCCGCCCCTTCGGCATCTTTGCGATAGGAGTTGTACTGGCGCTCGCCTGCCCGACTGCGCAAGGACAGGACGAGGCGCTTCGGCGCGCGGTGCTGACTCTCGTTCAAGTCAACATCACGACGCAGACACTCGGCTCGCCCGAGTCCGTGGTGATCGGCAACATGGTGCTCCGAGATTACCGGCCGACCGTCATTGGTTGGTTCCCCTCCACCGGCATCGTCATCGACGATAAGGGACACGTGGTGACATTCGTCGGATACCGCTGGGTGGACATCGATGCACGCAATCCCAGGGTTGAGATCGTGGATGGCCAGGGGCAAAAACACTCCGCGAAGCTTGTCGGGATCGACCAGAACATGAGGGTTGCGGTCGTTCTCTGCCAGGGGATGGCGCTCAAAAAAACGCCCCTCTGCGAGCGCTGTGAGATGAAGAACGGCGTTGCCGTGGTGTTGCCCGCGCAAGACAGTTCCAAGGCCCCTCAGCTCGAGAGTGCCCAAATCGTGTCTGTAAGTACCGGCGGGGACTCCTCCGTTGGAGGCGGGTGGGCTATCAAGATCAACCGTCCCATGAGTGCGATCGGCGCGCCGATCCTCAATGCCCAAAACCAGGTGATAGGACTCATTGCGGACCAACCTACCGGCGCTGCCTCAACCAACTCGCGTGTGGACGTCGTCAATGTGGACATCTTGAGCGTGCCGCAAATGCTCAGCTCGGCGAACAAGATTATCAAAGCAGGCGGCGACATTCAGACCGGGTGGCTGGGCGTTAATGTCAATTCGGATGTCGATTCCCGTGCCGGGGTAACGATCGACAGCGTGGAGAGGGATGGCCCGGCGTATAAGGCTGGGCTGCTTTCCAATGACGTCATAGTAAGATGGAACGGAGTCGCGATCCACGACCTGGACAAGTTCATCAAGATGATCCAAGACACGCCATTGGGTTCGAAAGCGGTCATGGATGTCCGGCGCCAGGGTAAGGCGCTAACGCTGTCCGCCGTGATTGAAGCACGAAAGCCGCCTGACCCCAGCGAGAAACTGATCTTCGAGTTTCCAGACTTGATGGCTTTACCCGGCGCCCAGATCGCCGCCGGTGACGCCCGCCTGCAAACCTCGCTGGGGATCCAGATCGTGCTGTTGACACCTCAGCTGGCTGAATCGCTTCAGATGCCGGTCCAGACCGGCCTTCTGGTTGCGAGCGTCAACAAGCAGACGGCATTTGACCTCGCGGGGGTACTCGCGGGGGACATCATCCTGGGTGTTGATGACGTACAGGTGGGTGATCCCTTGACCTTTTACGATCACATCCAGACCCGGGGATGGGGAAGCAACCTGGTCTTACGCCTTCTCCGTAAAGGCAAGGAGCTGAAGAAGACCGTCCAACTTCCCAAGCTGCCCGGCTTCTCCCGCAAGCATCCATCCCGGTAGTCTTCGACCCTTAGGGCCTGTCAATGAATAACGTTTGCACTTTGCTGCGGCCCTCAGGCCCGCTGGCAAGGCGTGAGCAACGAGCATACCCGCTGTGGTATGTAAGGAGCGAGCAACGCAGCCAGCGGGCCTGAGGGCCGCAGCCCGTAGGGGCGCGGCGGCGGGCGGGCATCTGCGGCGTTGCCGCTCGAGAAGAAGGGGTCGCCCCGGCCGCTCCTCAATGCTCCCTACAACGAGTACCAGCCGACGCTTTCACCGGACGGCCGATGGATGGCGTACGTGTCGGACGAATCCGGACGCAACGAAGTCTACGTGCGTTCCTTCCAGGACATGGGCTCCAAGGTGCCGGATACGGAGCACGCGTTGCCCTGGACTCTCGACCTCAATCAAGCGCCTACCTTACGGATTCGGACACTCCCCCCGAAGATGTGGCTTGCGCTTTCCTGCAGATCTCGACCGGAGATCAGTTCGGGTTCTTCTTGTAGTTCGGGTACGCCGGCCGCTTCGGCATTACCACCGGCTTTTTCGCAAGGGCCTGCATGACCGCCTCGATCGCTTTGTCGAGTTGGGGGTCCTTGCCTTGCCGCACAAGGGCCGGGTCGAGCTCAACCTCGATGTCGGGCGCGATCCCGTTGTTCTCGATCTCCCACTGGCTGGTATTTGCGTTCCAGACAGCGATGCTCGGCGCCGTGACCGTTCCTCCATCCATGAGGACGGGATACCCCCCGATTCCGACCAGCCCGCCCCAGGTGCGCTTTCCGATGAGCGGCCCGAGGCTGGCCATCTTGAAAAGCCACGGCATGGCGTCGCCGCCGGAGCCGGCAAACTCATTGATGATCATTGCCTTCGGCCCGTAGATCGCACCCTGCGGCTGGAACGTGTCGTCACCGTCCCGCGGAGCCACGCCGGTCATCAAGGGGCGCCTGAGATACTCGATAATGTCGGTCGCAAGCGAGCCGCCACCGTTGAACCGCTCGTCGATAATCACGCCCTCCTTGCCGACCTGAGCGAAGAAGTACCGGTTGAAACTCGTCAGGCCGGGCATCGAAGTGTCGGGCATATAGACGTAGGCGACGCGCCCGTTCGTCGTTTTGTCCACGTACCGCCGGTTGTTTTCGATCCAGGCCAGGTTGCGCAATCCTGTCTCGCTGGCGATCGGCACCACCGTCACATCGCGTGCGCCCTCGCCATTCGGGTTCGGGCCGATCCTGAGCACCAAGCTCTTGTCGGCTGTCCCCTCGAAGAAGGAATAGATGTTCTCCGTTGGGCGCACCTCGCGCCCACTCACAGCCAGCAGGTACTCGCCGGCCGCGACATTGACGCCGGGCTGGGTCAGAGGCGCGCGCAGCTGGGGGTTCCAATTCTCGCCATTGTAAACGCGAGCGAAGCGGTAGCGCCCGTTCTCGATCGTGTAGTCAGCCCCAAGCAGGCCCGTCTGCACGCGCTTAACCTCGGGCATTTCGCCTCCACGCACGTACATGTGACCCACGGTGATGTTTCCGAGCATCTCGTTGAAGAGATAGTTGAGGTCGGCGCGCGATCCAAGCTGGTCGAGATACGGTCCGTACATCTGCTTCATGGCAGCAATGTCAAGGCCGTGAAGGTTCGGGTCATAGAAGAACTCACGCTCGATCCGCCAGACGTCATCGAACATTTCACGCCATTCGGCACGCGGGTCCACCTTAACCTCGATGTTCTCGGTCTGGAGCGCGCCGGCCGCAGCTCCACCCGGACCCGGCGCGGCACCAGCGGCGGGAGCCGGTGCGCCTGCCGCCCCTCCCTGCGCCATCGGCCGCAGTTGCGTGATGTACCAGCGTTCGCCCTGCCGATAAAGCATTTTCTCGCCGTTCTGGGCGATTTCGAAGCTCGACACATTGCTGATGGCCACGTCCGACTTCCGCGCTTGCAGGTCGTAGCGGTGGACGGTAGCTCCCTGCGGCATCCCTGGCCCCCCAGATCCGGCCGCCGGGCTTTCGATTGCCAGCAGCACGCCTGCCTTGGCTACCTGGAGATCTGCATAGCGGCGCGGCGGCATGGGGAGTGCGAGCACGCGCTGCAGGATATTGTCGAAATCGATCCTGACCGTCACTGGTGTGGAAGCAGCCCCGCGGCCCCCCTCCGGCCTTGGTTGCTCGCCGGTCTGAGCACCCTGCCTTGCGGCTTCGCCTTGGCTGCCCGCTCCCGCCTTTTCCTCGTCGCTCTCGGGTGCGAGCGGTGAAGGCTCATCCTTCGAAAGCACGACCAGATAAATGCTGCGCGACACCTGCCGCGTGGCAGCGTGGAGGTCGAACTCGAGCGAGGGGCCGACATCGGTGCTTGCCGTGAAGTAGAGGTACTTTCCGTCTTTATCGAAAACAGGATGGCGAGCATCGCTCATGCCGTCGGTGAGCTGGGTGACCTTCCCGTCCCCTAGCGAATAGATGAATACGGCAGAAAGGGAATTCCTCAGGCGCTTCGCATACGCAACCCATTTCGAATCGGGCGACCACGACGGCGCCAGATCGCTGCTATATAAAGCAGTGTCGATGCGCACCGACTTCTGTGTTTCGACATCCACATACCACAGCCCTAGATGCGCATCGCGATAGGCGACCTTCTTGCTGTCGGGCGACCAGCGTGCTCCGGAGTAGAACGAAGGTTTGTCATTGAGCTTGATCTTCACCGCTTGGCCGGCGCCGTCTTGTGGGCGCAGATGCAAGGCATACTCGCCTGATTCATCCGAAAAGTAGGCGATCGTATTCCCATCCAGCGACCACGACGGCTCACGTTCCATCACGGCGGGCGTGTTAGTGAGATTGCGCACGTCGCCTTTTTCGGCCGGCACCGTGATGATTTCACCTCGCGCCTCGAATAGGGCTCGCGCGGCGTTGGGCGACACGTGGGCGTTGGTCAGCCGGCTCCCAACCTTTGCATAGTGCTCGCGTACCTCCGGGAGGTCGGCATTCACGACGACAGGCACCGGCCCCGTCTTCCCGGTCTTGAGGTCATAGATGTGCAGCGATCCGAACTGTTCGTAAACGATCCCGTCGGGGCCGGCGGAGGCAGATTTCAAGTCGAGCCCATTGTTCTCGACAACCTGCGTGGTCTTCTTGGTCTGGAGGTCATACGAGAAGAGCGCGACCGGGCCATTGCGATCCGACAGGAAATAGATCCGATTGCCAACCCACATCGGCTCGAAATCGTTCCATCTCTCTCGCGGCAGTTTCTCAATGCGCGACGACTCGAGCGTGACCAGCCAGATTGCGGACGCTTCCCCGCCGCGGTAGCGCTTCCACGCGGTGAACGCACGGGGCAACGGGTCGTAGGCCAGCCGCGATCCGTCGGGCGAATAGGATGCCTCGTATCCCATCGGCAGTGGCAGCTTTTCTTCGGGGCCGCCTGTTACCGGAACTGTGAAGAACTCACTGAAGCGCGAGTACGCCTCGCGGGGCGAAGTGAAGAGGATGCGCTTGCCGTCCGGCGTCCATGCCAGCGCGGTATCGGGTGCCGGATGCCAGGTCAGCCGCCGGGGGACGCCGCCGGATGCCGGCATTACGAAGACGTCCACGTTGCCGTCATATTCGCCGGTAAACGCGATCTGAGTTCCATCGGGCGAGAACACGGGGTGCGACTCGATACCGACGCCGGATGTCAGACGCGTCGCCGTGCCGCCGTCGCGCGGCACGCTCCAGAGATCGCCTGCAAAGACGAACACGATCTGTGTGCGACTCAAGGCAGGTTGCTGGAGAAGCAGATGGTTGCTGGAATCCGCCGCCAGTGCCACGACGGCCCACCAGAATGACAGTAGCAGGATACCTATGCTGCGCATCATCGGAGACCTCCTCATTGGGCTGAATTGGACGGCGATAGCTTATCACGTCGTCTGTCCTGGGACAGCACTTTTTGAGGCAGCGACATGCTGCTGAATTGTCGCCATTCGTCTCTGGATCTTGCGGATTCCCTCACAGGGAGACAATCCTGCGAGCTTGCCGTCTCATACCAGTTGATGCCTTATAAGCGTTTCTATCCGGGAGCACAAAGGGAAATCGGGGAGGGAAGGAAGGAAATCCGTGGAGAACTCGGGGCAGGCAGCGAAATGGCGGGCAGTAAACCTCCCCGCAGCCTCAGCGGCCGGCAGAGGTGTGGGAAAATTCCATTTCTGCTGACATCGATTTGGGATAAAATCCCGTTCGTGATCCGCCTTGGGTTCCGGGCAGCCGGGGCGAAGGTGACAGAAGGCCCCAACTCGGAAGCTCAGCCACCCCTCAGAGCCGTGACCCGATCATAAAAATTGCAGCTTGTTTGGATTATCGTGTCGCAGACGTAGAAGACAGGTTCGCGCTTGCTATGGTTTTTGAAACAGCATCTGACCTATAATGCAGTACTCAGAGCTCAAGGGATGGGTTCAATGCAAATGAAGCCGGCGATCAAGAGCTTGCGAATACAGAACCTGTTCTCGTTCGGAGAAATGGTCTCTCCGATCGAACTCGGACCGCTTAACATCCTGATCGGCCCCAATGCCTCTGGGAAATCGAATTTCATCGGAGTCATCGGCCTTTTAAAGAGAATTCCCAGGGATTTTGCTGACGCTATCGCTGAATCCGGCGGCATTTCTGAGTGTCTTTGGAAAGGCCTACCAACCCCCACCGCTGTCTTGGAGGTCGTTGCTAACCCTCGGCGTCTCCGGACCCCCGTTCGCTACCAAGTGAGCTTTACTAGAAAAGAGAAGAAGTTTGCGATCGTGTCGGAATCCCTTAAGTCGGACGGCGAGCGAAAGCCCCGCCCTCTTTTTGAGTATAAGAACGGCGACTCGGTTCTTTACCGGCACAACGGAGAGACTCTGGTTGAGGACGAAACGGACCCCCAGCAGTCGGTTTTGTCTCGGCTGCAGGATTCCACGAATTATCCCGAGATTACATATTTGGGCCGCCTGTTCCGCGGGTTTCGGCTTTACTCTGACTGGGAGTTCGGCCAAACCTCGAACGTCCGGGACTCGTACCAAGCCGAGGCGAAGACCGATTTTCTCGAAGAAGACATCAGTAATCTTGGCTTAATGCTGAACCGATGGCTTTCCGATCCCGCGGTTAGGCCGGACTTGCTGCGGGACCTCAAGGTATTCTACGAGGACGCAGAAGACCTTCATACGCCCATTCAGGCCGGGCTGGTTGACATTCGCCTTGAAGAAAAAAAGAGAATCAGTATTCCCGCTACTCGGCTGTCCGACGGAACCCTTCGGTGGCTGGCCTTGCTCACAATCCTGCTCCACCCGGCGCCGCCGCCGGTCGTGTGCTTAGAAGAACCAGAGCTTGGCTTGCATCCCGATGCAATTCGCTTACTCGGTGAGTTACTGATCGAAGCTTCTAGACGCACGCAGTTGATCGTCACGACGCACTCCGATTCGTTAGTGGACCAGTTCACTGAAATCCCTGAAGCAGTGCTGGTCTTCGAGAAGCGGGAAGGTTCTACGGTGCTTAAGCGGCTCAATAGGAAACAGCTTTCCTCGTGGCTTGAGCGCTACAGCCTTGGTCATCTCTGGCGGACCGGCGAAATCGGAAGAAATCGATTTTGAGAGTGCGTGTATATGTCGAAGGTGGAGGAGACGCTGCAAGCACCAAATCCAGTTGCCGTGAGGGTTTTCGCACGCTGTTCGAGAGAATCACCAGCGGTGGCGATACACCGACCGTCATAGCTTCGGGCGGACGCCGAAAGGCCTTCGAAAACTTCCGTGACGCTCTACGAGACCACAAAGAAGAAGTGATTCTGCTCCTCGTTGATTCCGAACGTCCGGTCAACACGGATGCCTCGAATCCCTGGGGTCACCTAAGGGGCCGCGCAAAAATAACTTTACATTTTTGACGGGGCCAATGTGTAGTTCCACTTGGGCAGCGTCTTGTGCTGGCTGAGGGCGAGTCGGGCCAGATCTGAAGCGGATATCTTTTCCCCTTTGAAGCGGATATCTTTTCCCCTTTGGCATAGTTCTTCCTAACCAAGCAGGTTCTGACCCTGAGGCCGGTGGATGTTTTTGTCGTCTGGATGTATTTCAGGACTGTCTCATAGCTCTGCAATGGCTTGCCCGCCCAATTATTGCTGATATAGGAGAACAAGTGATGTTCAATCGGATTCCATTTCGATGCACCCGGGGGGTAATGACAAACGGTGATTTTCAGTCCGTGAGGATCGCATAGTTGGTGTTGCAAATGATATTTCCAGGCGTGGGCTCGGGCACTGTTCCCGCCGCCGCAGTCCGCCAGGATCAACAGTTCATCGGCTTTGGGATACGTGCTCCTGCCGCAGCGTTTCCACCATTGAGCGATCGAATCCACCGCAAATAATGGCGTTTCATAGTTGGTTCCGACAGCCACGAAGCCGCTGTTCGCCTCCGTATCGAGGATGCCGTATGGAACCGCCATCCCCACCGCATCGTTGAGAAAATCGTGATCATTCACCTGATCGGGATCCTGTTGCCACGACACCCCAGGATTTTTAAAATTCCCGACTTTCTCCTTCTTTTTCGTGTCTACGCTGATGATGGGATTCCCCGCAGAGGCAAATTCTTTTCGTTTCCGGTTGATGTATCGGAACTGCCGGTTGCGCACCCGTCGTGGTGGCGGGTTCTTATTCCCAGATTCCAGCGTCTTCTGATTTACCCGCAACGAGAATCCCATCTCTTTCAACAAGCGGCCCACGGTTTTGGCGCCAATCCGAATGCCCAGCAGCCGTAGTTGTCGGGCGATTTTCCGCGTCGTCTTGCGTGTCCATTTCAGCCCGTGCACGGGGTCTCCGGCTTTGTCGTGCTTGAGCAGATCTGCAATCCGCTCGATTACTTCTGGCGTCTTTTTTCCACGGGTTTGCGCCCGCCTCCCTTTTTGCGAACGTTCTGGCGTTGCACCCGCTCTCCAAAAAGTTCCGAGCGTCCCCGAGCCACAGTGTGCACGTCAAGCCCGAAGAACTCGGCGATCCTGCGGTCTCCACCATGCCCGAACTTGTGCGCCTCCAAACCCGCATACAAGCGCCGTTGCTGCTCGTCGAGCATACTGAAGAACAGAATGATCGCAGCTTTCACTTCTGGTGACAACTCCGCCTGCATGGTCGAGTCGCCCATTTCCAACACTGCTTGCCGGCCCTCGCGCCGCAAGCGTTGCTCCTGCCGGACACTGGGCTCGAGGGAAAAGTACACATACCTGCCACCCACGTCGTCGCGGTCAATACGTCTTCGACGGTACAGCTGCAACAACGGTTCTTTTACCTCGACATTCAGCAAACCTTGCAACTCGCCAGCAGTGAACCCGGCATCGGCTTCTTCCACAAACCGCTGGGTGGTAGCCAGCAGGTTTTTGTCGCGCGAAAACCACACCGCACGATAAGACCATAGCCCCCATTCGTCAAATCTGGGAATGTCCGCAAGCGTATAGTATTTCCCTCGATGCGAGTAGCTCGTCCGGTAACCCAAGGCTTTGAGCTTCCGAAACACCGTCATGGTGCCCGAACTTCCAAGTGCTTCTTTCAATTCTCCGAGTGTGGCCATTTTCTGCCGTTGCAAAAACGACTGGACGACATCCTGGTTAAAGACCATGTGGTATAGTTCCTCCTAAAAACGCCTCTGTAGGACGAATTATACCATACAGCAATTGTTACATATCCCTAGATTCTTCCGATTTATCAAGCTTTCCAGCGCCTAAGCTCCTGAAATGAACAGGATTCGATTGGGATAGTTAGTCCTAATTGTGTGAAGTTATTTTTGCGCGGCCCCTTAGGAGCTTCTCGTAGACCTGAACAAATCGTTCACGACCCGCAAGAAAAAGCTTGTCTAGCGCCAGTATACGAATGGGCGGACTAGAATCACCTTCGGCCATCTCGATCATTCGTTCGATGGCTCTGTCATTCGCAATGTCGCCCAACACCACGAGCGCCACATCCCTTCGATCCCTCGCTAGGATACTGTCCCCCAGAAATCGTGACCTCCTTAGCGCCTCTTCGAGCCCAGCTTTCTTATCGATTCCAAGCGCTCGCAATGCCTTGTCCCGCGGAACCTCCAGTGAGACTGTCGCGTCCTCAAGCTCCTGAGCTGTAAATGCGGGATTGGAGGTCTTCACCTTTTGGATCGCAACATCACACTTGGTGACGAACTCCTCAAAGACCTTCGGATATCTCTCGTCTGCCCTAACGTACCTATTTCCGCTTAGCGCGAAGACCATGGGATATTCGATCTGTGCAAGAGTCCCAGAACGCTCCTCGCACAATGTCTCCAGGGTGATGATTTCATATCGTCCATCACCATCTAGATCCTTGACCGCCTCCTTCAGACTACCACCATAGGGGTGCAAGCCATCTATTCCCTGATCTTTGAATGTACCCTCGTCTCTAAATATAACAACCAGCCTCCTTGGGGCGCTTGTGGCGATCTCCTCTACCTCTAACACCAATTCCAGAATGCCATCCTGATTTAGGTCGATAAAGCGGAAGTCTCTTACACTTGCTCCCGTCCAAAAGCTATATGCGCCAAGAGGAGTTTTCACTTTGTCCAGCTCAATGAGCCACGCCATCAAGCCATCCTTCGATGCGGCTTCTGTAAGAGATTTAGTGTTTTCAGGTGAGGCCGCCCAACTCAACAGGCGCACATCTGTTTTCTGAAAGGAATATCCC
>JBEKYG010000117.1:0-9791 GCA_049511215.1 Acidobacteriota bacterium
ACCATGGCGCCGCTGGATGTCCTGCAGGTGCAAGCACAGGTTGCGAGTGTCAACCAGCAGTTGATTGTGTCTCGTTACAACCGGCGGATCATCGAGGATCAGCTCAAGAAGTTTATCTCGTCACGGTCTGGTCCGGCTCTGGACACCGCGACGATTGTGCCGACCAGCAAGCCGCTGCCTCCCCCTGCGCCGTCTGGCACAGTGACCGACGCCATTCAGCGTGCCCTCGAAATCAGGCCGGAAATCAAAGCCCAGCTGGCCAATCAAGCCAACAACAAGATCCAGGTGGACTACGCCAAGAACCAGCTGCGGCCGTTGCTTGATTTCACGGCGAGCTATTCGCAGAACGGATTGGGTGGAATTAATGTTGTGCGCGACTATTCCCAGGGATTCATTAATGCGCCGATCGTTGCGATCATGCCTGGGGGATTCGGAGACTCGCTCAGCTCCTTGTTCAGCGGCAGCAACGTGGGTTACACCCTAGGCTTCAGCCTGAAGGTCCCCATCGGAAACGATCAGGCGCGAGTTACCAGCGCCCAGGCGCAAATCACCTACAATCAGGGCGAAGAAAGCCTGCGCTCCTTGAAACAGCAGATTGCCCTGCAAGTCCGCCAGGCCTACGACAGCGTTGCGCTGAACCAAGCCAGCGTGGAAGCCGCGCAGGTCGCCGTGGACTACCAGGAGAAACGTCTGCAGGGCGAGCAGGATAAATACATGCTTGGGGCCAGTACCACCTTCCTGGTCGTCCAGGCTCAACGGGATCTGCAGAATGCACAAAGCGTATTGCTGCAGGCGAAAATCGCCTGGATCCAGAGCCGCATCGCTCTCGATCAGGCGGTTGGAGATACTCTCTCCATTCACAATGTCGTTCTCGATGATGCCCTGAACTTGCCTAAGAAATAGGCGATTCTTCCCATGCGGTGCGCCTGCCGCCGAGTCATGTCCCTCTGTGCCGGGAAGCGGCACCCGCGACACGGCATGGGCGCCGCACTTCCAAAGCACGCGCAACGTGCAGTATCTTTACGGAAAGACATCGCGTGGAGGATAGCATGGGTCAAAAAGTCGCCAAATCCGACAAGGAGTGGGAAAAGGCGCTGACTCCGGAGCAGTATCAAGTCACGCGCGGGAAGAAAACCGAGCGACCCTTCACCGGCGCTTACTGGGACACCCAAGACAAGGGCGTCTACAAGTGTGTTGCCTGCGGCGCCGAATTGTTCAGCTCCGACACTAAGTTTGACGCGGGCTGTGGCTGGCCGAGTTTTTGGGCCCCGATGATTTCCGAGAATATCGAAACGGCGCCCGACACCAGCTTTTCCATGCAGCGCGTGGAAGTGCTGTGCAGCAGCTGCGAGAGCCACCTCGGTCACGTGTTCGAGGACGGACCCAAACCCACGGGAATGCGTTATTGCATTAATTCCGCGGCGCTCAAGTTCATTCAGGACAAGCCGAATGACGAATGACGAATGAAATCAGGATCCTCAGAGCGGCTTCCCTCCGGGGGCTCGGGGACGACACCACGCATTCGCAACCGGACTCGGTTTTCAATCGTCAATCGTCAATCAGTTTAGGGTTGTTCGCTCAAGGTTCCTCGGCTGCGCTGACGATTTGAACCGATGGAGATGAGATGAAACCGGATGTAACCATCGTTGGCGGCGGGTTGGCGGGAGCGGAGGCGGCATGGCAGGTTGCCCGTAGTGGATTGCAGGTCCGTCTGTATGAAATGCGGCCCGCGGTTTTGACTCCGGCCCATCACTCCGGAGATCTTGCGGAGCTTGTTTGCAGCAACTCGCTGAAGTCAAATCTTCCCGGAAGCGCTCCGTTCCTGCTCAAGGAGGAGTTGCGGCGGCTCGGCAGCATGCTCATGCGAATTGCGGATGAGGTCTGCGTTCCCGCCGGGCAGGCGCTGGCAGTGGATCGCGACCTGTTCTCGCGCCGCGTTACCGAGGAAATCTTGAATGCACCGCGCATCCAGGTTGTGCGCGAGGAAATCGCATCCCTTCCTTGCGACGGAGTCGCCATCGTCGCCACCGGTCCTCTGACTGCCGCCGCACTTGCGTGTGCAGTAGCCGAATTTGCCGGTACGGAGAACCTCTATTTCTACGACGCGATATCGCCCATTGTGGATGCCACCACAATCGATGAAGCGAGGCTATTCGCGGCGTCGCGTTACGGCAAAGGTGGGGAGGACTACCTTAACGCTCCCATGACACAGATGGAGTACCGTTGTTTCTACGACGCCCTCATCGCCGCCGAATCGGTGCCCGTGCGCGCGTTTGAAAGAGCTTTGTATTTCGAAGGCTGCCTGCCGATCGAGGAATTGGCCCGGCGTGGAGTCGATACCCTTCGCTTCGGGCCCATGAAGCCCGTGGGGTTGATCGATTCGCGCACCAACCGGCGCCCCTATGCGGCCGTTCAACTGCGCCAGGAAAACCTGATGGCAGATAGCTACAATCTTGTCGGCTTTCAAAATCACCTTCGATTTCCGGAACAGCAGCGGGTCTTCCGCCTCATTCCCGGGCTCGAGAAGGCGGAGTTTCTCCGGTACGGCCAGATTCACCGAAATACCTACCTGTTGGCTCCCGTGCTTCTGGGCGCAACGCTCCAGACGCGAAAGCGGGCCGATCTGTTTTTTGCGGGACAAATCTGCGGTGTGGAAGGCTATGTTGAATCGATAGCGACCGGCTTGCTTGCCGGCATCAACGCCGCCCGCCTGGTGCGCGGAAAGGAACCGGTGGTAGCGCCGCGAGTGACCGCGTGCGGCAGTCTGTTGCACTATATCAGCCACGCGGCTCCCCGTCATTTTGAACCGGCTAACATCAGCTTCGGGCTGTTGCCGGAACCTTTCGAGGAGATCAGGAATGTCCGAGACCGGAAAGAACGCCATCGCATTCAGGTGGACGGCGCGCTCAAGGTGATGGACCGATGGATCGAGGCCCTGGAATCTCCAACCTCCGACGAGGCGCCGGGGGTTAGAAGCCCAGGGGATTTTGGATTTTAGATTTTGGATTGATCCCAGTCGGCACCTGGCATGGCATTTGAGGGTTTTTCAATCCAAAATCCGCAAGCCAAAATCCCATGGTTTGCCTGTTTATCCTCTGCAGTCAGCATCGCGGAGATTTGGGAAAGCAATGAGCCTGACGCTTGCGTCCTGGATCGAACAGTATCTGGCGCACCTTCGCTACCAGCGGGATGCTTCTCCGCACACTCTCCGCAACTATGCCTCCGATCTGTACCAGTTCCATCACTACCTGACGCACACAACCGCGGGAGAGCAGCGGCCCGCGCCGGAATTGGAGCAGATCGACCATCTGACGATTCGTGAGTTCCTCGGAGTGCTTTATCAGAAGAAGAACCGGAAGTCGTCGATAGCGCGAAAACTGGCCAGCCTTCGTTCTTTTATGAAGTATCTCGCTGGCCAGGGCATCATCCCGACCAACCCGGCGAAGAACGTCGCATCACCAAAGCAGGAGAAGAGCCTCCCCGACTATCTGACGGCTGATGTGATGGCCGAGCTTCTTGAGGCACCCCGAACTGGCAGGAAGTTCGGCGCACGCGATCAGGCGATTCTCGAGCTGTTCTACGCGACAGGAATTCGCGTGAGTGAGCTTGCGGGCTTGGACATGGATGACCTTGACCTCGAGGGAGGATATGTCCGCGTGGTCGGGAAGGGAAGGAAGGAGCGCATTGTTCCCTTTGGACGCAAGGCGGCCGAAGCGATCCGGGCGTATCTGGGGGTGCGGCATGAGCTACGCGCGAGCGATCGTGGATCCGGAGAGACTCCGGCCGGCGACGCGGTCTTTCTAAATTTTCGCGGCCGCCGCCCGACAACGCGGGGCTTGGCGCGCATCGTGGATCGCCAGGTCGTCCGTCTGGCCCAGAGACTGCGAGTGCACCCGCACACCTTGCGTCATACCTTTGCCACGCACATGCTCAACGCCGGCGCCGATTTACGCGCCATCCAGGAGCTTCTGGGTCATGAAAGCCTTTCGACGACCCAGAAATACACGCATGTTTCTACCGAACAGCTGGTGCGCGTCTACCAGTCCTGTCATCCGCGCGCCAAAAAATCCCGAGACAAAACCTGATTTCCAGTAACGTAAACCAACGCCTTTGGTGTTGAGACACGAAAGAGGTCTGATGTTCCGGCGTTATTTGGTTAATGTTCTGCAACGACTGCAAACGCCGAAACCGAAGCCCTGAGGGCGAGACAGAGATAGCCCAGGGCGTGAGCCCTGGGGGTTTCACGATCTTCCTTGACGAACCTTTTAAAATAGGTTGATAAATGCTTGAGTCATTCGCGAGCAGCAGTCCAAGCACTTGAGCCCGGCGCGTAATCTCACGCCAGAGAGGCGAGAAATGAGATTCCTAAGACAGCCCTTGATGATTTCTATCGTCACACTCTGCGCCGTTGTTGCGGCCGGCTCACAAAGCGGTGGGCAGGAGCAACGCCCAGGCCCCCCCGGAACCATACGCGTTCGCGTCAATCTGGTTCCCGTGGATGTGATCGTCACCGACCAGAACGATCGGCCGGTAACGGATCTAAAACAGGAAGAATTTCAGATCTTTGAGGACGGCCGCCGGCAAGATATCCGCCACTTCTCTATCCAGGCCCTCACTGCCACCACCCCGGCACCCGACCAGCATCCGACGCTGCAAGCGGTTTCTGCCCTCGACCTTGCGCCGCAGTCAGCTCGCACGTTTCTGATCCTGATGGGCCGGGGACGCCACCAGGTGTTCAAGAGCGTGGACGCGTTAATTAGGTTCGTCCGGAACGACCTTCTGCCGCAGGATCGTGTCGCGGTGTTCGCGTATAACCGTGCCACCGACTTCACCACCGATCACGAGCAAGTCGCGCAGGTGCTCGAGCGCTACAAAAAAATGCACGAGAACGTCGAGTCCATACTGGAATCCCGTCTTGCCGGGCTGTCTGCAATCTATGGCAGCAGGGAGATGCCCAAGTCTTTGCAGCCCGATATAGACAAAATATTTACTAGCACCGCAGGGCTGGAATCCCGGCAGGTGCCGCCGGGAAACGTGGCTGACAAAGGCACGATGAACAAGGATGCGCGTGCCGTGACCAGCGGGGTGCTCAGGGATACAGAGGCCGCCAACATAAGTCCTTTCAGCTCGCTCGAAGCGGATGCGGTCACCGACCTTCCGTTCGGCGAATATGCTGCTACATTTGCATCGACGTCCCAGGACGTGCAGAACATTTTTACCAGCATCGAGTACTTGCGCTACATGGAAGGGGATAAGCACCTCATCTTTTTCACTGAGCGCGGACTCTTCCTGCCAAGGGTTGAGCACGACAACAGCATCGCAGCCGCCGCGAACGACGCGCGCGTCGCGATCGACATGTTCCAGACCGGTGGCATTTCCGTAACAGGTGGATTCAGCGCAGGCTTCGCGCTGTCCAGCCTGAGAAACATCGCCGCGCAAACCGGAGGGCGCGCATCGATCTACCGCTACGTCGATAAGGGGCTCGCTGCCGTCAACGAAACCTCGAGAGTCGAGTATCTGCTCGGCTATTATCCTAAAGACGAGAAGTGGGATGGAAGGTACCGGCACATCACGGTGAAGGTCACCCGGCCCGGCCTGAAGGTTTCCTTCCGGCATGGGTATTACGCACAAGACAAGCTTCAGGTCTTCGATAAGGTGGAGTATCTCGCTTACAGCCGCATCACGGCCGCGGCGGCATATGTTCCCGATCTGAAGGACCTTCCTTTCAAGATCAGTACCGCCTACGCAAATGGCGCCCCGGGAGCGCCCCAGATTAATGTGGATCTGCGGATTGATGCGACTAAGGTCGGGATGAAAACCGTCAATGGCCTGCATGCAGGCGAGCTGCGCGTGACCATTTTTTACGCGGACGATAAGGGGAGATACCTGGGCGACACCTGGAAGACGCTTACCCTGAAATTAAAGGAGGAAACGTATCGGCGCTTCCTGGAAACGGGAATTCCTATTTCCGTGCCAATTCCGCATCAGGCGCCAAAACAGATTCTCAAAGTAGTTATCTATGATACCGGCAGCGACAAAGTAGGAACCAAGCTACTCAAGGCTTATAAATAGGTCTCGTCTATCGGACGGAAACCGGGGACGCAGCCCGATATTTGGAAACCGGGGACGCAGCCCGATATTTGGATTCATGTGACCTGGTATCAGCTTATTCTTGGCCTGGGAGGGGCGAGCCTGCAGCCTACGAACCAAGCAAGATTGCAGGTCAGCAACGAATCTCTCCCCTCGCGGGGCGGCAAAACCTCCGCGCGTCGGTGGAACCAGAATTGTCGGCATCCGTCGGCGTTTTTCAGCATCCAAAGATCAGTTTCGATCATGGATTCACGAATAATGGGGGTAAATTGCGCGCCACTCGGGACAGGTTAGGCCACCGCGGGGTCGCTGTAAATTCTAACTCGGAGTTGCGTAGGCTGTCCCCCGATCTTTCATCTATGATAGCATTTGTCGACGGCGGATCGGAGAGCGTGCGCCGCGGGTGGAACTGACGCGGAACGAACGGGACGGCGAGCGCGAAGGCCACTGCCAGGTATAGGCTTTTCAGCATGTGCAGGGAAAGCTGTCGCCAAACACTTGACCGCGCAAACGAAGACGACGGGGTTTCGCGGATAGTATGAGACCCACTCTTTTCGACTCCACGAGGAAGCGCCATGAAACTGACGAAGGCAAATGCGGTGTTCACCGGGCTTATGCTGCTGGGTGCGATGGTTGCGTGCAGCAGGTCGACGCCGGCTCCAGGCAGCTCGCCCGAACTGAAATACGAGAAATACACGCTGGCAAACGGCCTTGATGTGATTCTGTCCGAGGACCATCGGCTGCCGATGGTCGCCGTCGACATCTGGTATCACGTCGGCCCCGCGTATGAAGCGGCAGGCCGCACGGGCTTCGCGCATCTATTCGAACACATGATGTTCGAAGGATCGAAACACGTCGCTGCGCGCCAACACTTCCAGATTCTCGAGTCGATCGGCGGCACGAATCTCAACGGTACTACCGACTTCGATCGCACGAACTACTTCGAGACCGTGCCCGCGAACGAACTCGAGACCGCGTTGTGGCTCGAGTCCGATCGCCTGGGCTATCTGCTCGACACGCTCGATCAGGCGAAGCTCTCGAACCAGCAGGACGTCGTCCGCAACGAGCGGCGCCAGAGTATCGAAAACGAGCCGTACGGCATCGTCGGCGAGGCGGTTTTTCATTCGCTCTATCCGAAGGGCCATCCATACTACGCCGACGTGATGGGCTCGCATGAAGACATTCAATCCGCCAAGCTGGAGGACATCCGGAGCTTCTTCCGGAAGTATTACGCTCCGAACAACGCGAGCCTCGCAATTGCCGGCGACTTTGATGCCGCCGCGACCCGACAGCTCGTGCAGAAGTATTTCGGGCCGTTTAAGAGGGGGCCCGAAGTGCCGAAGGTCACGGCTCAGGCGCCGCGGCTC
Source organism: Acidobacteriota bacterium (assembly GCA_049511215.1). Classification (GTDB taxonomy): domain Bacteria; phylum Acidobacteriota; class UBA6911; order UBA6911; family UBA6911; genus JAFNAG01. The sequence continues at coordinate 7,458 of JBEKYG010000117.1, forward strand.
ACCGCCGAGCGCCGCGGCGTCGTGAAAGATCACGTCGAGCTGCCGCGCGTCTACATGGCGTGGATCACGCCGGCGTACTTCAAAGAGGGGGATGCGGATGCCGACGTTACCGCGAACGCGCTCGGCGGCGACAGGTCGAGCCGCCTGTACAAGAAGCTTGTGTACGACAGGCAGATCGCCCAGGACGTGACGGCATACCAGCAGTCGCTGATGCTCGGTTCGGCGTTTCAGATCATGGTGACCGCGCGGCCCGGCCATAAGCCGGAGGAGATCGAAGCCGCGATCGACGAGGAGATCAACACCTATCTCCAGAACGGTCCGGACGAAAAGGAAATCGAGCGGGCCCGGAATACGTTCGAGAGCCACCATCTCGAAGGTCTTGAGGTGCTCGGCGGCTTCGGCGGCGTCGCCGATACGCTCAACCTGTACAACCACTACCTCAACGACCCGGGCTATCTTGCGAAGGACCTCGAGCGCTATCAACGCGTAACGCCGGCAACGACGAAGGCGTTCGCAAACGCCTACCTCAGGAAGAACCAGCGCGTGGTTATCTACGGCGTGCCGGGCGAGCCGGATCTCGGCCCGCCGGTGCCGACGCCGCCCCCGACGAAAGTCGCGGCAGGCACGGGCGCCGAACCAGTCAACGCCGACGAGCCGTGGCGCAAGGATCGGCCGAAGCCGGCGGCGGCGCACGTGGTACAGCTGCCGACGCCGAAGTCGTTTACGCTTGCTAACGGTCTTACCGTGATCTACAACGAGCGCCCGGGCATGCCGGTCGTTGCGGCGAGCCTCGTCGTCTCCACGGGCGGCGAGTCGAATCCTATCGACAAGTCTGGCCTCGCCAATTTCGCGGTGGCGATGCTCAATCAAGGAACGGCGACGCGCGGCGCGCTCCAGATTGCGGATGACACCTCGCAGATCGGTGCATCGATGGACACCGCCTCGTCGAAGGACATCTCGAGCATCACGATACAGGCGCTCCGCAAGAACTTCCCGGCGGCGCTGGATCTGCTCGCGGATATAGCGCTTCATCCGAACTTCCCCCAGGCGGAGGTCGATCGCGAGCGCGCGAGCCGCATCGCCGGCTTTGCCCAACAGCGTCAGGATCCAAACGCGATCGCTTCGATCGTGGCGGTCTCCGCTCTCTTCGGGCCGAAGAGTTCGTACGGTTACATCGAGCTGGGCACGGAGGCATCCGTAAGAGCAATGACGCGCGAGGATCTCGCTGGATTCTGGAAGCAGAGCTTTGTGCCCAACAACGCCGCCCTCGTCGTCGCCGGGGCGATCACAGAGTCGGATCTGCGCGTGCTCCTCGACAAAGCGTTTGGCGCATGGCAGAAGGGCACGCCGATGCCGTCTGCGCTCGGCACGCCGGCCATGACGGCCGCGCGCGTGCTGATCGTCGACAAGCCCGGCGCGCCGCAGACGGCGATGTTTGTGGCTACGCTGGGCGCGCCCCGTTCGACGCCGGACTACGCGGCCATGAACGTCATGAACACGGCGCTCGGCGGCCTGTTCTCGAGCCGCATCAATCTCAACCTGCGCGAGGCGCACGGCTACACTTATGGCGCTTTCTCGCAGTTCATTTTCCGGCGTAACACCGGGCCATTCTGGGTCAACGCGGGGGTGCGCACGGACGCGACTGCCCCGGCCATCGCCGAGACGCTGAAGGAGATCGCGCGGATCTCGGCGACGCCGATGTCACCCGACGAGCTGGCGATGGCGCGGGACTCACTCACGCGCTCGCTGCCGAGCGCGTTCGAGACGAGCAGCAGCGCCGTCGGTGCACTGGCGGAGCTTTACGTTTATAACCTCGGCCTCGACTATTACTCGAAGTATCCGGCGCTGATCTCGGCGGTTACGGCTGAGGCGGCGCAAGCCGCGGCGAAAAAGTACCTCCCGCCGGACAAGCTGATCGTCGTTCTCGTCGGCGATCGCGCCAAGTTCGAGGCGGGCGTGCGCAAGCTCAACCTGGGCGTAGTCGAGGTGCGCAACCCAGACGGCACGATTTCGGGGACAGTCACCGAAATCCCCAAATCGATCACGTCTCACCCCCATTCAGTTCGTTTCTAATGCGGGGATTTCGGTGACTGTCCCCGAAATCCGTGATATCCTCCCGTCAGAACGCTAAAACAATTGGCCATTTTTTGAGGGATCAGCCATGAAAAAACTGGTGCTCGTCCTCGCAGTCGCATTCATCTCAGCCGCTCCGCAGGGCGCCAAAAACCAAGAACTCGCGCGCTGGGGGCAACAGGCCCAGAACGTCATGATCATCCGCGACAACTGGGGCATTGCGCACATCCACGGCAAGACGGATGCCGATGCAGTCTTCGG
>JBEKYG010000118.1:0-9744 GCA_049511215.1 Acidobacteriota bacterium
AGACATCCGGTTCCAGGCACGCAAAGAGAGAAAAGGCCAGGCGGACGTACATCCCGGATGAGTAGATGTGAAGCGGGCGATTCACGAAATCTCCAAGCTCAGCAAAATCCAGGATGGCTGGTAGTCGCCTGGTAATTTCCTCTTCGCTAAAACCAAGCAGGCGTGCGCTGATAAAGATATTCTGAATCCCAGTCAAATCCGGGTGAAAGCCGGTGCCCAGCTCGAGCAGGGAAATGACCCTGCCCCTGACTTCAAAACTTCCGGCTGTCGGATATAAAGCTCGGGAGAGTATCTTCAGGAGAGTGCTTTTACCTGCGCCGTTTGGCCCGACGATGCCTAAGCATTCGCCGCACTCCGCACGAAATGAGATGTCTTTCAGTGCCCAATGATCAGTGTGGCGCGCGACATGTCCCAGCGAGCACCAGTCCAATGCTCTGTGCCATGGATGGTTGTATAGCTTGAATCGTTTGGACAGGTTTTGAACGTTGACAGCGAAGTCACTCATAAAAAACAAACCTCAAGGATCTCAGAGACCGCAAGGAAAAAACTAGGCTTTTCCCCGCATTTCGAGACACGGCATACCTAAACAACGTCCCTGATCTCAGGACGGAGCTTGCGCAAGACAAGGTAGCCTATCAGAGGAGCGATAAGAGACCAAAGCGCCATCAGGCCCCACGCCTGTGTCTCGGGCCACTCTCCGCGGACGATGACGCCCTGCAGGGCATCTACAAATGGAAAGACTGGATTAATAGGTAGGACACGCCGCAGAGAACCGGGTAGGATCTCCTTCAGGTAAACAATCGGGGTTAACCACATCCACATCTGCAGAACGGTGCCCAACACCTGGCTGATATCGCGGAAAAAGACGTTCAAGCTCCCCAGTGTCAGACCAAGACCAAACCCCAAGCATTGCAGAAGCATGATGACCGGGGCCACGCTCAACCAGGCCCAGGTGATCCTGCCGCCGAGGAAAATGGTCATCGGGAAAAGCAGGGACATCGAAACAACCAGGCTTAAGGTCGCAGTAGCGGCATTTCTGGCGACGAAAACTTGCTCGGGGATCGGGAGCTTTTTCAGGTAGTTCGCATTCTCGATGAAGCAATTGGTACCGCGCGAAATACATTCGCTGAATCCCATCCAGGGCAGCAAGCCCGCGCACAGGTAGATAGCGAACCCGTGCGCGCCTTCTCTCCCGGGCAGGCGAACAGGCATGATCGTGGAAAAGACGGCGGTATAGATCAGGATTTGAGCCAGTGGGAGCAGGACGTTCCAAAATACGCCCAACGCAGATCCGGCATATCGATAGCGCAGATCCTGAAGCGCCGCACGCCAGATGAAAGACCGATAGTTCCAGAAAACACGAATCGGGTTTTGATCGATAAACCTGACTTTAGCCTTAGCGAGAACTCTCCCAAAAGACAAAATCTCCCTCCTCAAAAAACGAGCCGCGAAGGGCTGGAAGAATGCAGATTATACCTTCGTCAGGCCCAGCCGTGCTTTCATCAGTAAAAAGTTCTTAGGTGGCGCGCGATTCTAACCGTTTCCGGCAATTCCTCAGCTTCTGCGACTTTGGCTTCGCATCTGTCAAAGCCTCCTCAACTACCCTCTCGATGATGACGCTGTCGAAGTGCTGCATATCCCCAAGTTCTTTGAGGCTTGATAGTCATTTGAAGGCGTGGTAAACGCAGCGGTTTTTCCAGGTCTCCTTCCGCTCAACATGCCTGAAGTTGCAGGTGAAGAGCATCTGCTCCAAAGCATGGAAGTTGAAACACCACCAATTGTGGCCGGCGCGACCCCCCAGGAATTCGCAATAGGAACGCGCCTGATGGGCCAGCGGATTCTCTTTTGGAAAACACATCGTTTCAAGAATCAGCATCTCTCTGGTAAGCTTGCTGGCTGCCTCCAGCCCTCTGACAGGATCGCGCAGATGATAGAGCAGACCCAGAAACAAAGTGAGATCAAAAGGTCGTGGAACCTTTTCGGGGAGATCGTAGACGGTCGCATCGAGAATCCTGATCTTTGAATTAAACCATCGGATGAGAAGCCTGGCACCCCCGGAGTGAATATCGACAAGAGGATAGCTGTTTGTGACATACTTCCGTACGATTTCCTCACGGTTCCCGGGTCCCTGCATCGGCAGATCCAAGTCGTCCAGTTGGTTCGGATTGACCAGCACAACTTCATTGCTTCCTCTGCGCTCCATCTCAAAAGAGATGGCACCGTCCCATCCACCAATGTCCAGGACTGTTTTATCGTTCCAGCTTTGCGGCAAGTGATAGTAGCGGAAAGAACTCTCCGCAAAAGCGGTGGGCGGGCAGGCATTTTCCTTTTCCGCCCATCCGGTGATTTTTGTTTCATGGTCGAGTTGAAACGAGTGATACCATCGCGGATAGGCAAGGATGATTGATTTGAGTTCCTCTCGTGCTTCTTTCATAAGGCAGAATCTAACCACAAATACCTGGAAAACCTAAAGAATTAATCTAATGCCATTTTTGATCCCAATCCCAAACAATGGGATAGCCGCCTTGCGCCGGGACCAGATCCTTCTTCACCGCTACAAACTCGGTTGCCGGACCATAGTCGTTTCCAAGGAATGTGCGGTCTCGGATGTAACCCAACGATTTGAACACCACCTCATAGCCGTTTTGCGCCAGTAGTGGAAAAATCCCATTGTCAAAATACAGATCGAAAATGATGTCCGGCTCCGGGATGCCACAACTCTGCAACTCCTTTTTATGGCTGAAATAGAAATCCCAGGGGATGATCGTCCCCGAATTGAAAGGAGTCTGAAAATGCCCCATGTCGATCACCTCGGGACAGCCTGAAACATGCCGGCTGAATAGACCCGCCAAGTCGACAAATTGAACTCGGCGAAAATAACTTCTGGCTACGTAGAAATTGATCATCCCGCCTTGGTGGCTCATCAAAGACAGAGATCGGGAAGACGGCTGGGCTGCGATGACCTTTTCGATTGCGGCAATGACCGGTATATCGCGCAGATGGCCGCGACTTACGATCTCGACCCAGCTATAGCCGTTTAGAAAGCCTACTAAATCCTGATCGATTTTCGCCGCACGTGTGCCGGATGCGAGCAGGGGGCTGCCACGAGACACTCGAGTGGCGTAGTAATAATTGCCGAGGATGTTGAACACCACTAATAAGAGGATCGGAATTGATACTCCGTATAGTATTCTCCAGGGCGCGTAACGATTCACGATCACGGTAAGAAGTGCGAACACGAGCGGAAGCACTGGAACCAGGAACCGGCCTGATTCCATCCAGTCGCCACCCACGAGAACAACGTACGAAATGTAGCAAGCGCAGAATAGATATGGGAAGAGCGCGCCCGGAACCGTCACTTTTCCGACCCCCATTTGTCTCAGAAAGACAAAAGACCCGATCAGAAGGACAGCGAAAATAACGATTCCGAAGAAAATAGACCAAATCAGGACTGCATTGTCCGGACCGAGGATGGGGGTCCGGCCGAAGAGATATTGGAATCCGTTACGAAGTCTTGCCGGCGAGAGGGCGCTTATCTTGGCTCGTACGGTCTGGGGTACATAATCTCCGAAATAGAAGTAACGGAACCCACAGATGAGCAGTTGTATCAAGGTCGCAATCAGCAGGGTCAGAATTAGTCTGCGGCGTTCAGACAGAACCTCCTGAGTCCTCCATGTCGATATAGGTACCAACAGCAGCGCGAACAGGACAATAACGGGTATTACTAGAAGGAGAAAGGCCTCCGGGCGGACTAGAAGGAAACCCGGAATGCTGATGAGGAAAAATCGAAAACCGGTGCCACAGGTCAAGTAGCGATTGACTCCGATAATCAGAAGCACCACTAGAAATGCCGTGAAAGTGGCCTCAAGAGAATTGACAGAGTAATACACAAAGTAGGGAGCGGTCGCCAGCAGTAGAGCGCAGGAGGACCCGGAGACTGCGTTATTCAGATTGGCCGCAAGCTTGTAGGATGCGACCAGAGTCAGCAGCCCAAAAAGAAATGCGACATAATAGCCAAGAAGGGGTAACGGAAGACGCGTCAGCTTGGCGAGGCCTGCCAAAAGAATGGTGTGAAAAAGGCTGGAACTTTGCTCCAGATATTGGCCATTGTAGTTGAGAATCCGGGCGTGCGTTGCCAAGGTATGCGCGGGCCAATAAGTCAGGAAGATGTCATCAAGACTCGTACAGGTGTAGAAACCCAATCCCAGCAGGATCAGGAGAACGCAGGGGACCCAGGGAATCCGGAAAGGACTGGCAGAAAGCCCATGGCCGATGGCGGGCGTGGCTGCCTCAAAAGGGCGTTCCAACCTTCTCGACATAAATACTGGATCCTCTTAGTTGATTCCTGCCTGGCTGTTAATTGTCGCCGGCTCCTTGAGTTCCTGCTGACATTTAGTAAAATATCCGGGCTTTACTTCTGGTCCCAATCCCAGAGGACGGGGGTGATCCGCTCCGTGTGGATTGTAGCTTTTCTCAACGCGATGAATTCAGGACATGGTCCATAGTCATTTTCGAGGAAAGCATGTGCTTTAATGTAGCCCCGGGATTTAAAGACCACGGCATAGCCATTTTGCTCTAACGACTTCAAGACATTCTCGCTCCAGTACAGATCTACGATGATATCAGGCACGGGGAAATTGCACTCTTTTTGAAGTCTCTCTTTATGTTCGAAATAGTATTCCCATGGGATGAGAGTGCCGGAATTGAAAGGCGTCTGAAATGAGGCGAGATCGATCACCTGCCGGCATGAGCCAACGTGGCTGCTGAAAAGCCCGCACAAATCAATGAATTCAATACGCCCGAAAAACCGCTTCGCCAGGTAGTAGAGGACCATCCCCCCCTGGTGGCTCATCACCGTTAACGAACGATTGTCTGGCTGCGATGCGATGATTTTTTCAAGCTCGGCGATCACCGGAGTATCTCGCAAATGGCCGCGCGCGACGATCTCGACCCAGCTGTAACTTTGGTGAATTTGGCGAAGATCAGTGTCGGAACTTTGAGTATCCGCCAGGTAACTCCAGAGCGGCCGGCCGCGCGATACCTGTTCCGCAAAAAGATAGTTGCCGACCATATGATATGATACCAACACGATTATGGGTAGCAACCTCACCAGCAATCTACGCGAGTGGAAGTAAAGGCGGGTATCCGCGGTCAACAGCACAAATAAGACAGGCAAAATCGGGACGAGAAATCTCCCACCCTCCATCCAGTCGCCCCCGACGATAGCGACACACATGAAATAGGAGGCCAGGAAGAGGAAGGGAAACATTGTCCGCGGCATGGATGCGGCAGTTCTCCGAAAGTGGAGGTCCTTGATAAGGTTCGCCGCATTGAACAGGATGACCGTCACGACGGTCAAACCGAATGGAAAGTACCAGCGCATAATCGCCTTGCCGCGACCCACCGGAACTGATTGTCCGAAGAAGTACAAAAAGCCGTTTCTTAGCCGCTCATAGGAAAGCGTGCTGATCTTGGCTCTTACCGTGTGTGGAACATAATCACCGAAATAGACGTAACGGAAACCACAAATAGCCAATTGCAGGCCAATGCACAGCGATAGGATGGCGAGGAGTCGGCGCCGAAGCAAACCGGAGGTCAACGGACCGGGAAGGGATGGGAAAATCAACGACCAAATAAGCAGGGCTAGAATTGGCACAGCCAGGAGTAGAAAGGTCTCAGCACGTACCGAGAGAAATAACATGATATAAATCGCCAGACCCGGAAGGCCGGTACCTTGAAACAAGAAGCGCTGGATGCAGATCAGCAACAATGTGACGAGGAGAGCGGCCAGGGCGGTCTCAAGTGTATTCACTGAATAGTAAACGAAAAACGGACAGGTTGAGAGCAGAAGAAGGGAAGAATAGCCTGAGAAGGATGGGTCGATCAGGGTGGCAAGCCGTTTGGTGGCGAACACCGTCAAGATTCCGGAAATAAGGGCCGTTAAGAAGGCCAGCAGAGGGAAGGATAGGTGGCTCGGTCTCGCCAGCGAAGCCAACAAGGCAACGTGGAGAAGGCTCGAACTCTGTTCCAGCCGCTCGCCGTTGTAGTTGAGAATCTGTCCCTGGGAGGACAAGGTATGAGCCGGCCAATAGGTCAGATAGATATCATCCAGACTCGTGGACAAGAATAATCCTGTACTCAAGGCCAGCAGCAGAATGGCGAAAATGAGCGAGAACCAAGGCTTGGAACTCTTGGAAATATCAAGGGCTGTTGTCATTTTGTCAATTCCAGGCCAACGGGATATTCGCCTCCTGACGCGCCGGATCCCTGCTGATTAGGCACCGGCATTCGTCCCCGCCATCAGGCCGATGTCCTTGAGATCTTTCAGCCAGGCATCCAACAGGAGCAGTTCTCGTCGATTCATTATATCCGCCTCGACCAGGGCTTCGTAACACGTCCTCAGGTTGTTTTCGATGTCGGCACTCGAGCGCGACAGCGATAAGGAGTCGAGACAGCAGCCGATCCTACGATTCAGCAAATACCCTGGGATTTCATCGGCAAAATCCTTCATCAAGTTGTGCTCGTTTCTTTCTTGGCCCATCGTTGCCTCATGAAAGAGCATGGACCAACCGTACTCCCAGGCAATCCTCTGTGCGACCAGACCGCGCCAGATGTCGGTCATTCGAAAAGAGCAGTACGCCGGCAAATACATCAATGGGAAGGCGTCAAGAAACCATGTGGTGTTTTGACTGTTGAACGGGCACCAGGAACCCTTGCCCAACGCTACCCGGATTCCCCGCCGAAAGCGGATGGGAAGAGAGGATGTCAACCGATAGATAGCATCGACGTCGGGATTTTCATCGGTCAGGCCCTGCTGGATCGGGCAGTTTACTTCAGAGGCGGGCGGCAGTTCCGGGATGGCGTCATGGATCGCATCCAGCGGGAGTCCTCGGGGCCAGATAGGCGCCGCCGAGTAATATCGGTAAACATTCAACCAGCCGGTATTGCATATCAGTGGTGCGTTCGCCTGCTGGCGGCGGGCGTTGCCGAACGCCTGCCGCGGAATGTTGTCGTCGTCGGTCTCCACAATCACTTCGGCGCCTTCCCGGAAGGCCAGAAGATATCCGATGTTTTTCCTGGCGTAATGCCTTGTCGGGCAGTTCTGGGCGAATCGGAAACCGGTTTCGCTTTGCCTTGCCAGAGCATAAAAATCACAGCCGGGCAAATGAAATTCGGCTGGAGACCGTTCATCTCCGACCAGATAGAAATGCCACGATTGTTTTGAGGCCAAGCCGGCAAGCACTCGAAGTGGTGCGTTTGGCGCCGCAATTGAAGTTACCACCAACGATGTCATCAAACTCACGAAATCTTGTCCTCTCGGGATTCCGCGATGCGGATATGCAGATCACCCCGAATGCGCAGCCAAGTCAGTCTTGCCAGCTGGATCATGGCCTCAAATAGCACACTGCTCTTCATCTGCGAAGACGGATTGCAATAATGGATCGGGACTTCTCGAATTCGAAGTCCGTGGCAATATGCCCGAATCTCTGTCTGGAAGAAATGCGCTTTGGATTGGATTCCTTTCTCCAGTGCCAGCCTCAGAGCCTCACTCGAAAAAAGCTCAAAGCCGCTGGTCATGTCTGATAGGCGCGTGCCAAGCATCAGGTTGGCGAGGTAAGTCCCGCCACGACTGATGAACTTCCTTTTCCAGGGCCCGTCCCCGTATGCCCCCGACTTCGCAAACCGGCTCCCAAACGCGCAGTCACAGCCCTCCCGAATACAGGCAAGAAACGCAGGGATCTGGTCGGGTTGATGACTAAACCCCGCGTCCATTTCCAGAATCCAATCGCAGCCTGTCGTCAAAGCTTCGCGGTAGCCGCGTACATAGGCATCTACCACGCATTTGTTCTCCGGTGCCCAAACAACTCGCAGTTTCGGTTGCCGCGCAGAAAGTTCCTCGAGTAGAGCTCTGGTTGCGTCCGTCGAAATCTTGTCGATTACCACAAAAAGATTGGTGTGTGGCACGCTCCGGCAGTTATCCAATACCCGCTGGACGAACTCGACAGCCGTATTGGCCTCGTTCGCCATCGGAGAAACCACACCAAGGCGGAGTTTTTCAAAATTGCGCTCAACAAGCATGGTAGGCTGTAACCTGCCCTTCAGGGAGATTCACCAGAGTCAGGACCAGGCAATAGCGTGAGGTGATTTAAGAACTCCTCCTATCCTATTTCCTACGAGATCAGGCGGCTTTTGTGCCTTCGGCAAAGGCTGAATGATTTCGATTTTTGACAGGTTCCTGCGATGAGTCTCGCAATCTAAAGGCAAAACTTCAGAAGCCCTGTCGGGCACCTCTGCGTATTGCGCGAAATCGCACTCCCACATCCGATCTGACCGTATTCGTGTTCTTCGTGTGATGCGTGCCTGAATTTTCTCCCAGTGTCTGGATCGGAGCTCAGGGTACAGAGGCGGAAGGCCTTTGCTGCAAACCGGATTGGATGCGCATATCCTCATCCACCATTTCACGCACGAGCTGCTCAAACGTGCAGTTGTTGGTCCAACCGAGGATGCGGCGGGCGCGACTGCTGTTCCCCTGCAGCAACTCGACTTCGGCCGGCCGGAAGAACTTTGGCTCGGTTCGGACGTACTGGCGGTAGTCGAGCCCCAGATGTGAGAAGGCAAGATCGGCGAACTCCCGAACGGAGTGGGACTGGCCCGTTGCCACTACGTAATCTCCCGGCTCGGACTGCTGCAGCATCAACCACATCGCCTTGACATACTCGGCTGCGTGTCCCCAGTCACGTTTGGCATCCAGGTTGCCAAGCGGGAGTTCGTGGCAGAATCCGAGCTTTATTTTAGCAGCATGCGAAGTAATCTTTCGGGTCACGAACTCGTAACCGCGCCTCGGAGACTCGTGATTGAAAAGAATCCCGCTCGATGCGTGCAGGCCGTACACTTCCCGGTAGTTGCGCGTCAACTCGTAGCCTGCGACTTTCGAGATCCCGTACGCGGAACGGGGGTGGAAGCGCGTCCGCTCGGTTTGCGGCACCTCCTCGGCATGACCGAACATCTCGCTCGACGCGGCGAAATAGAGGCGGCATGTCGGGACAACGTCCTGTAACGCCGCCAGAATATAGTGAGTTCCGTTGATGTTAGTGTTGAGGGTCGAGAATTCGTCTTCGAACGAGTAGCTGACAAAGCTTTGGGAGGCGAGGTGATAACATTCATCGGGCCGCACGGTGCGCAACACCCTGTGCATGCTTGCGAAACTCTCGAGCGATGCCGAATGGATCTCGAGCTCCGAAAGGATGTGCCGGATGCGCCACAGGCGGTGTTCGGGATCCTCGAGTGCGACGCGCCGCACCATGCCGTGAACGCTGTAGCCCTTCTCTAGCAGCAACTCGGCTAGATATGAGCCGTCCTGGCCTGTAACACCGGTGATGAGAGCCGTTCGTTTGCTCATGGGATCCTCAATGGCCTAAGATGGATTCGTGAATGGTCGTTATTGGTAAAATGGCACTATCATCCTTAAGAGACACCCTGGTCTGGTCATAGCTTCGCCCCTTGACTCACAGCGGGGAAATGCCGTATCTCCAAGAACCACCAAATGTTATGGATAGGATGAACGGAGATTCTATGAACCGATCGATCGGAATGTCAACAGTAATTTCCGTCACCCTGTCTGGATCAAAATAGGGTGACAGGCTACGCTGTCCCCGTGCTGGTAAAACCCGCATTGCTCGCTGCTCCTGGAAGGCTTGGGACAGCGTGGCCTGCTCCTGGAAGGCTTGGGACAGCGTAGCCTGT
>JBEKYG010000119.1:0-9684 GCA_049511215.1 Acidobacteriota bacterium
TGAGCCTCCTGTTCGGAGACAAATGAGATAAAGGTATCGGTTCCCCCCCCGGCCACGGAAGAGCGCAGCCGGGTCTGATAGAATATAGGCTCTTGATCAACTCCCGTGTCGTGAGTAAACGTATCGAATGCCGCGTATTCCCTCGGCTGCACCTGACCTTCCAGCCAGCCGAACACCCGATCGACGGAATAGGTTTCGTAGTGGAGGGCATCGACCGATGCGGGGCGGACCCGATACTCCACCCTGTCGTGCTCCAGGCGGATGGGATCGGCGGTGTGGGAGAACAGGTTGATGATCGGTGTGCAGTACAGGTGGAAGTTATCCGCCGTGACTCTGGGAACCTTTTCCGGCCCTTTCTTGAATCGGAAATGGAGCTCAAATCTTCCACCGGTTTCGAGTTCCGCCGCTTTACGCAGCCCGCTGATATCCAAGAACATGAACTTCGCCGGTAAGGCGAAGTATTCCTGGAGCAGACGGAATCCGGAGAACGAAATATGCGGGTAAGGCAGGAGAGCTTGCTCCTCCGTGAAGCCTGCGACCTTTATCGATGACGCGGGGAGCGTCAACTGCTGGCTGGGCCGGCCCTCAAAAAACCCCTGAAAGACGACATCCTGCAGACTGCGGCAGAACCAGAGATATAAAAGATTGGTGACCTCCGCTTCCCCTCCAAGGAACAGGCGGAGGGGATCCGGATCCACCTGCTTGAGTTGAACGCCTTCGGCCGTTTGGAAGCCAAGCCGCAAGGTCAGAGGCGCGCCTGCTTTCTCTTCGATTTCAGCGCTGTGAAGCACAATCGGATAAAGATCGACGTCATAGCACGTGCGAAAACGGCAACGCGTCCCCTCGACCGGGACCGACGCGACCTCGGTGCCCCGTGGTATGCGGGCGCGGTCGCGCACGGCACCCGGCACCGGCTGAAACTCAAGGATGGACATGCTGGGGATGGGGCGCAGATAATGCGGCCACAGCAAACTGAGCAGGCCCTGAGTTACCTCCGGGAATTCATCGTCGAGCTTCTGGCGGATGCGTCCGGCCAGGAACGCAAATCCTTCCAGAAGACGCTCAACATCGGGGTCACTGCCCCGTTCGGCGAGCATGTGGGCCAGTGCCGGGTAGTCCTGCGAAAACTCCTTTCCCATTTCCCGCAGAAAGGTCAGCTCGTCCTGATAGTATTTATTAAACATGCCTCGGCCCTATTCGCGAATCTCAAACTCGCCGCTGCTATCTACTCTGGTCCGGAACGAAACTGACTTTCTGGAAGCGGTAGGGACAATCGTAGCCGTGATATCAAAATGGACGCTGAAGACTTCTTCTTGCCCGGAGCCGGAATGCCTGACGCGAATGTTTGTCAACCGTGGCTCGTACTTCTCGATCGTGGCACGAATGGCCTGCTCCATCGCTCGAATAGCTTCAGGAAAGGAATGAACCATGTCGGCCATATCGGGGATGCCGTAGTCCAACGCGACCGGGGCGTTGCCCCGGCGCGTGTTCAGCATCTTCCCAAGATGATCCAAGATCGAGGCGACTAGGAGCGCCTCGTTTTGATGAGTCGTCCGAGTTGCTTCCGGCCGTGGATCAGCCAGACGCTCCAACAGACTTCGTTCGCGGAGCATGGTGGTATCCCTTAACTCGTTTCACGCGTCCCGATTCAATGTCCCCGAGCTTTGCGAATCCCGGATTTTATAGACACCAACAGGGAAAACCAGGCAGGAACACCTCCTGGCAGCTCTGCGTGTTGTCAGTGGCGCCTACTTCTTGTCCAGCTTGCCGACCAATCCGAGTGTGAAAAATGCGCCCATGTATTTGAAGTGTGGCCGGACCTTCATATCCACGCGATACCAGCCAGGATCCCCTTCGACATCCGACACTGTAATTTCCGCTTGGCGTAGAGGCCTCCTGCTGCGCACCTCCTGTGACGGGGCTTCCATGTCGGCCACGTACTGTGAAATCCACTTGTTCAGCTCTCTTTCCAGGTCTGTTCTCTCTTTCCAGCTGCCGATCTGCTCCCGCTGCAGAACTTTGATGTAATGCGCCAGGCGGCTGATGATGAACATATAGGGGAGCTGCGTACCCAGTTTGTAATTGGTCTCGGCCGCTTTGCCTTCCGCGCTGATGCCAAAGAACTTCGGTTTCTGAGCCGAGTTTGCCGAGAAGAAGGCGGCGTTGTCGCTGTCCTTGCGCATGGTCAGGGCGATGAAACCCTCCTCTGCCAGCTCATACTCTCGCCGCTCGGAAATGAGAATCTCGGTCGGAATCTTAGTCTGAATCTCTCCCATGGCCTCGAACTGATGCATCGGCAGATCCTCGACCGCTCCACCGCTCTGAGGTCCGATGATATTGGGACACCAGCGATATTTGGCGAAGCTGTCAGCCAGACGGGATGCGAATGCAAATGCGGTATTGCCCCACAGGTAGTGGTCGTGGCTGCCGCCGACCCGCTCTTCATAATTAAACGATTTGATCGGATTCGAGTTGGGGCCGTACGGAAGCCGGAGGAGAAAACGCGGCAGGGTCAAACCCACATAACGAGAATCTTCCGACTCTCTGAAAGACCGCCATTTGATATACTGCGGTCCTTCCATGATGGCCTTGATATCCTTCAGGTTCGGCAACCGCAGAAAATTATCCTCTCCGAAAAACTTGGGGCTGGCCGCGGCAATAAAGGGCGCATGGGCCATTGCCGAAACAGCAGCCAGCTTCTGCAGCAAAGCCATGTCCTGGGGGCTCGGGCCGAAATCATAATTGCCGATCAAGGCGCCGAAGGGCTTGCCGCCAAACTGCCCGTACTCCGCGGTGTATACGGTCTTGTACAGGCCCGATTTCATGATCTCGGGCGCATCTTCGAAGTCATCGATCAGGTCCTGTTTCGAGACATTAAGGATCTCCAATTTGTTGTTCTCGCGGAAGTTCGTACGATCCACGAGGAGCTTGAGGCCGCGCCAGGTGGACTCCAGCCTCATGAGATCTTTCTGGTGGAGCACTTCATCCAACTGCAGGGACAGCCTCCGATCCACCTCAGCAATCATCTCGTCGACGAGCCGGCGTTCCACCTTCTCCTGGGCTCGGGTCGGCCGGAGCATCTCGGCGATGAATGCTTCGACTCCTTTTTTTGCCACGTCATATCCGTAGTCGCTCGGCTTCATCTTGGTCTGCTGAAGGATCTCTTCAATAAGAGAGGGCGATTCCGCCTGCGCCTCCGTGGTACCGGACTGAACTTCCTTCTCGCTCTTCTCATCAGCCATGTCTTATCTCTCCCGCCCCCTGACGGGGCTCGTGGAAGGTATTAATCCTTTTTCTCTTGTCCCATCCCTAGTTCCTTGATCAGCCGCTCCCGCGCGGCATCATCCTGTAGGAGTTCCTGCATTTTTTTGCGGAAGCCGGGAACGTTCCCCAACGGTCCCTTCAAAGCCGTCAAGGCATCACGCAGGTCGGTGAGCGTCTTGAGTTCGGGGACCTGTGCCGCAACCGATTCCGGTCCGAAATCCTTCAAGGTCTCGACTCTAAGATTGACCGCCAATTCGTCCCCTTCCTGTTCGGAAAGCCTGTTGGGCACGGTAAAGTTAAGCGAGAGGTTCTGCTTGCGCATAACCTCCTCGAAGGTGTCCTTGTCAACGTTGATCGGCTTTCGATCTTCCAAAGTACGATCGTCCTGACGAAGAGTAAAATCCGCCATAACCAGCTGCTTGAACGGCAGCTCGATTTCTTCCTGGGCACCGCCCGTGGCGGGCTTATAGATGATGTTGATTCGCTCCTTCGGAGCCACAGAACTTTCTTTAGCCATAGTTACCTCCCCCTGAATTAACCCTGCTTACAGCTCAACCTCCAGCGCTGCATTGACATCCAGTTTGCACAAACGTTGATAGAGTGCCTGCAGTCGGCGCTCCACATCCGGCGACTTTTCCTGCATGGCAGCCGCAAGCCTCTGGCGGCACAGGAAAAGCTGATGAATTACTTCGAGGCTCAGTTCCGGCTCCCACTCCTCCAAGGCGAACCGGCCGACTTCTTCATCCAGAGACTCGAGTTGGGGCTGGGCGAGTTGCGGCTTGCCGGATTGCATACACACCTTCGCGAGCCGCAGCCTCCAAAGGAACCGCTGGCGCTGCCGTGAAACTTTGGCAATTCCTTTCTTGAACAACGTCACGGCCTCCTGGAGCTTGCCGTTGCCTGCCAGTCCCAAAGCCTCCGTATACACTTTGTCCAGCTCCTGATTGTCCTCCCCGCCGGCATTGTCCCGGCGCTGGCCTGCCTTGGACTTGGAAGGGTCGCCCGGCAGGACTTCGGTTTCTATCCAGGACCTTGTTCCAGGATTCGAAAAGGGTGTGTCGTCGTTGAACTTCAAATCGAGCACCTCGGGGATGCGAAATAGCAAACCACCCAGCTCGGTCAAGACGGCCTGCCTGGCCGAGGCGTAACGCTCCCCAAGCTGGCCCAGCGCAAGAACGCAATGGCGCTGAATGTCAAAGGCAAAAACCCTCTCCAAAAAGTTCGACTCGGTCTCATCGACGATCGTCGCCCATTCTCCACTGCCCGCGAGGCTATCGAAACGCTGAAACACCTCGAGAGGAACCGGCGGGATATAGGTCGTCCCGTTTTGGTGAGTCGGAGGAGATACCTGCCATCCCCAGGTCATGCTTCGCCTGAGACGATAGGACAAGGGATCCGCAGGGTCTGCGCCGTAAAGAAATTCTGCCACGCGCCCGAGCTTCTCCCGGCAGTCATCGATTACTTTGTCGGCGCTGGCGGCGTCGAAAACTTGACCCGATGCCAGTAACTCAGCATGGCGGGCCTGCTCCTCCTTGGCCTTCTCCGCAGCGGCCAGCCGCGACCGGATCTCCCTCGCCCGCGAGGCTGCGTATTCCAGCAGCTCTGCGTATGGCGGGGCCTGGTTCTCGGAAAACCCGGCAACAGCCGAGACGAAGTCTTGGGTCGCTTTTTCCAGTTCCAGTATCAGGTCGTCGTTTGCCTGCCTGGCCTCCCTGCGTGTCAGGAACGCAGCCAAGCGATCGTTCAACCATTCGAAGGTTCCGAGCCGCCCTTTCATCCGGCTTTTTTCCGGAAATCCGGTTTCCCAGTAGTTCTTGATCAGGGCTTCGTACATGCGCAACCCGTTTAAAAGCCCCTCGGCACCCTTGCTGTTGACAAGGCCGAACACAAGGTAACTCGCTACCCGGTAGTCCTTGGATCTGGTCTTGAGAAGAGTGGTTGAGAGCTGAACCACCGTGTGCCAATCGATGACAGTGGCTGTCATTGACTCTATCTTGGCGATTTCGGCGCTGAGTTTTTCAAACTCAGGATCGTAGCGCAGGGATTCACCCGCGGGCGCACTTGCGCTGATTGGATCGCTCCCTAGACTTACAATCTCCGGGTTCAAAAATGACATGTACGCCAAATCTCCGGAAACTATGCAGGGCGGGAAAGCATTTTGGACAGAGAGCAAGGCCCACCTGCCCCAAAATCCAAGTCGGCCAACACATTACGGCGCGGACGCTCTCATACTAAATTAATTATTCGTTGACCCCAATACCTTGTCAAGCCCTTTTCCCCGGCCTATCCCCCCACCGCCTTCATTATGTTTGTCACTCTTTGAGCCAGCGGGTCGCTAATCTGCGAAATCGTGTTTACGTCGATCACTTCTTCGAAGAGAGGCATCCCGCTCATTTCCGTGGACTCGAGAATCAATTTGTCCGGAGGGAGCATCGCTTGCAGCGGCGCCGTCAGCGTCGTGAGCGGCAAACCACCCAGATCGGGAGAGGTTTCCGTACTGACTTCCCATCTCAATGCACGGAATAGATTGATGATTCCGGGGTTTCTGTTCAGCATAGTGTTCATCAGGCAACAGCGAATGACGAACTCGCGGATGTCTTCCTTTTTCTGTTCTTCCTTGCCGGCAACTCCCTGGCGCAATCGGGAGAGGCTCAGCCCGGAGGCATAGGAAATCACATAACGCACCGGCGAGGTGATCGTCACTGTGTTGCCGACACCGTCTGCCCGGATCTCCTGGCGGAACTCCCATGGATAGACTTCGATTGCCAGCCCAACGGGCTTGAGCGGCGGACGCAACGGCCGGGGCAAATCAAAAGGTTTGCCCGCGGCCTTGCTGTAGATCTCGTTCAAAACCGCGAAATTCTTGTCGGCATCGACGACCTGTTCAGGGCTCCCGCTTTCAATGTAATCCCCGAGCAATCGCCGGGGCCGAAGCAGGGGAGAGATCGTGCTCAAATGTCCTTTTAGCTCAGAAACCAGATAATCCGAAACCGCGCGTGTGACCTTGCGCAGAAAAAGGAGCCTGCCAATGCTGAGTTCCTCGGTCATTTTCGCGTTCCCTCATGGAATGTATGGGCGCTTAGCCCTTTCGCTGATTCAGCAATTCTTGCAGATTGCGAAGCCGCAGATTGCTGTCGGCCATTGTTCTTTCCAGTTGTTTTACCAGTTTTTGCAGACGTTCGTTCTCCTGCTCCTTGGAAGCGGCTTCCTGCCGCGCGGCAGCCAATTCCTGTTCCAGTTGATGGATGTGCGCTTCTTCGGCTGATGCGGGCTTTCCGGCAAATCCACCTGTCGGCGTCCCATCGTCGCAGGCTGTTGACGCCCCATCGAGGGGATCGCTGGCAATCAAGGCAGGACCGGCGGTTCCGCTGAAATGGAACTGAGCCTTGGCTTCGCCGAAAGCGATCTTATCACTGTCGCTCAGCATCTGGAGCTTGATCTTTTTGTTGTTGAGCGTCGTTCCGTTGGCGCTGTCGAGGTCCTTGAGCCAGTAGTGCCCCCCTTCATAGAATATTCTTGCATGATGCCGGGAAACAGAGCGCTCATCTAAGACGACATGACTGTCCGGAGCTCTTCCGACCGTAGCCACGTCCAGGATGTTGAATGCGCCGCCGCCCTCGAATTCAAGGACAGCCTGCGGCTGGAATTCCCTTTCCGATGTTGTGGGGGCTTGGGTACCGATTCTGGATGGGTTACGTGGCATTTGGATCGTACGTCCCAAAATCCGTTTAAAACCACAACGGCCGCCAACGCCCGGGGAATCAAGCGTTGGTCACTCCATGATACAATCACAACTATAACTTTAACTGCAACTATAACACAACTAAAGGTCGGTCTTCGACTTCAACAAGCGGATTATTTGGGTCAGACTTCCACCCGACACGGGGACGACTGCAGGAGTACAGAAGAACGGGCGCGAAGAAGATTCCTGATTGAGCGGGAAAAATATCATGGGTGCCAGGGCCAAGGGCAGTCCTCGGCAACAGAAAAAAAAGGTGCGGATCGCTTTTTTCGGTTATCATTCGCTCTGATGACCGCGATTCTCTTCTGCCGATCAGGCTCGCTCCAGGGCCAGGAGCTGAAGCTGGATAAAGATGTCACACTCCTGGGCCGGAAATCAGAAAATCACCTTGTCTTCAAGGATGAAGTGGTTTCGGGCCATCACGCTGAGATCCGCCGCAGGGGAGAACACTATTTTCTGACCGACCTCGACGCCACCAACGGGACCTTTGTAAACGGGAAGCCGGTCCGGGAGGTGGAACTCCAGGAAGGGGATAAGATCGAAATCGGCGCGGGGGGGCCGCTGCTTGAATTCCGCTCTGAGACCAACGTCACTGAATCGCGCCGCAGCCTGCGGCCGTTATCCGATGGCTGGGGAAATGGGATGGACCCCATATTTCTCAAGCACGGATCCAACACTCTGGGCCGCAGCCCCGAGAGCGACATTGTCGTCGGACGGACTCACGGTTCGGTAGTTTCGAGCCGGCACGCCACCCTTTCGGTTCATTCCAGTTATTGCGAGCTTGAAGATCTGGATAGCTCCAATGGGACCTATGTCAACGGCGAGCGGATCAGCAAAGTGCGACTAAACCACGGCGACAAAGTGGAGCTGGGGAGCGGTGGCCCTACCTGCGAGTTTCACTGGAGTACCCAGCGTCACGGAAGGCGAGACGAGCATAAAAAAGAGAGCGAGAAGATTCTCCGTAAACTGGAAAGGGCTGCAAGAGGGGGGCAGGCTGGTGAACAGACGATGCTCTTCTTGCACGCAGCAAACAAATTCTATCGGCGCCGGCGCTGGCCGTTCATTGTCCTGACTGCGGTGGTCCTGGTGGCCGCTCTGGTGGTCACCTACCTCTACTACCTCAAACTGAGCGAAAATCAGCGCATCCGTTCATCGGCTCAGGATATCTTCTATCACATGCGCGCCATCGAAATGCAGCTGGTGCGGCAGCGCGATCTCATGCCTCCGGCGGAGTTTGAGAGACTCCGCAATGAGCGCCGCAAGCAAGAACAGGATTACGACCAGTTTCTTAGAAACCTGGGGCTGTATCAAGGCAAGACCCCCGTTCAGAGCGCGATCATGCGACTGTCCAGGCGGCTGGGCGAGACCGACTTGGACGTTCCCGCGGATTTTTATCAAACAACCATGGATTATGTGGCCCGGTGGCGCAGTACTCCCAAGCTGAGAAATGCGCTGGATCGTGCCCGCCAGCGGAGCCTGCCCCAGATTATTCGCACCGCTCTAGATCAATACGGGTTGCCCAGGGAGTTTTTCTTTCTACCGCTGCAAGAGAGCAGCTACGATGCCACCAGTGTCGGAATCCAAACGACCTTTGGAATCGCCAAGGGTATGTGGCAGCTAATCCCCTCGACGGCACTGGAGTATAACCTCAGGCTCGGTCCGCTCAAGGACGTACCCCGGTTCGATCCTTCAGACCAGAGGCACGACGAGATCGCATCAACCCAGGCCGCAGTCCGCTATTTGGCGTTTCTCTACTCGACGAAGGCAGCGGCCTCGGGGCTTCTTGTCATCGCTTCTTACAATTATGGCCAGACGCGAATCCTCAGCAAATTGGACGAATTGCCCAACGATCCGAGACAACGAAATTTTTGGAATTTCTATCGCAACGGTTGGATCCCGAATGAAACACGCGATTACGTAATGTCCATTTTTTCCGCGGCTCTCATCTGTGACAAGCCCGACCTGTTTCAAATGAATATCGAGCCGATCATGCCGGGGTGGTAGGGAGCCAGCCGCTGTCGATGATGGATTCCTTTTGGCCGCAGGATAAGCTATTATCAAACTCTGAGCACGACCATACTGGAATGTCGGACTACTTGCCGCAGAGACGCCCATGAAACTATGCCCGCTTTGCAAGCGCAGTTGGGAAGATAGCTTCCGTGTATGCCCGATTGATGGACTGGCCCTCCAATCGGCCCCCGCCGAATCAGATCCGTACACCGGCAAAACCATCGGCCAGGTTCGCATCGGACAAAAAATCGCCGACGGGGACCAGGGTCCCGTCTATCATGCCGAGGACCCGGTGCTGGGTGCCATCGCCGTTCAGTTCATTGATCCCGAGCGGCTCGCCAGCCCCGTTCTCATGGAAGCATTCGCAGACGTAGTCAAACTGGCCGCCAAGATCACGCATCCGAATGTAATCCGGATCTACTCTCTGGAAAACAGCGCCGAGGGAACTGCCGCCGTTCTCATGGAATATGCCGCGGGCGTCGGTCTTGATGCCTACCGCCGGGATAACCCTTCGCTCGATGTCCAGCAAGCTCTCAGGATTATTAGAGAAGCCGCCGAGGGGGTGCTGGCGGCACACCGCCTGTCCATGCTTCACGGGTGGCTCCAACCTTCGCGAATCCTGATCACTCCCGATGGCACCGCCAAGGTTGGCGGATTTCATCGGAGCG
>JBEKYG010000120.1:0-9677 GCA_049511215.1 Acidobacteriota bacterium
AAAGAAACAGTACCATAATTAGTCTCATCTTGGAAGCGAATTAGAATAAGAAGGCGCATGTCACAGGGAAATGGGTCGTTTTCGGGTCCCAGTGACCCGTGGGGTCGAATGATATTCCGAGGGGCACGGTGCATCACCCAGCCTGGATCCTCTTTCAAAACGCGCCCCAATACTGGTATCTTCACCGAGATCCCGTTGGATGAACAGCCTCAGGAGGAGCTCATGGCGTATTCAAACCTGAATGCAAACGCGCAGTTGCACCCGGCAATGCTGAAGACCAAGTTTCACCGCAAGAGACTCATCCGATTTTTCGCAGTAATTCTATTTCTGGTATCGGCGGCGGCACCGGTTCTGGGCCAATCCTGGTCCTTCTCACTTGTGGGCGATTCACGCTCCGGCGCCCGTGATTTCAAGGCCGCTCTAAACTATATCCGCGAGGCCAAAGACACGTCGGGCAAAAAATCGGATCTGCCGGAGTTCATCGTGGTTGCGGGCGACTTTGATCCCGATGATGTGAACTATTCGCTCTATCGGGGCGTTTTCTCTGGAACGCCGTACCCGCGGTTTCTCCCGGTGATCGGAAACCACGATTCCGGCTATCGTTCGTTCATCTGCGACACGATCATGCCCAAAGAGGGCATCCACGCCACGTTCGATAAATCCACGGTGAGCTATTACGTGGATGTGCGCAATGTGCGCATGATTGTGGTGGATCAATACCAGGGCACCGGCTTCAAAGATGGATGCGTCAATGATGCCGGCATCCGCTGGGTTGAACAGGCGATCACGTCTGCCAACGATGTGGACCACATCTTCATCGCCATGCATGTGCCGGCATTTTGCCGCGTGCGTCATGTTGGAGAGGGCTGCCCGGACCAAAGGAACCGGTTCTGGGATATGCTCGTTCGCCATCAGGACAAAGTGCGCGCCGTGCTGGCTGCGCACACTCATCACTATTCCGTGATGCGCGTGCGCGATCCGCGCGGCCCTGCAAACGACGGCAAGAGCTATCCCTTCGAACCCGATGGCATTTATCAGTTCGATGCGGGGGGCGCAGGGAACTCCGACGACGGCAAGATCACCGTGATTACCTTTTTCATCGAAGGGAAGGCGGCCTTAGCACAGGCCGTCCAGTCCCCCAACGGCCAGACGCGATTTTCTATGATCCAAAAATTGGATTTGCTGGCAAGGTGACTCGGGAATTGGCGCGTTCCCATCCCTCGACACCAGCCCTGCAGCATGCCTGCGCGTAGAATGAAAATGGACCGGTCCCTTGGCACTGTGTGCAAAGCATGGTGCCCCGACCCGGAACTGCGCGGCTGCTTCATGACAACCAATCCCTGATTCCCTATTCCCTCCTGTCGGGCAGATTTCAGCTAATCCTGGAATCCCTGTCGTCGCCAAGACCTCACCTGAATGTACTGAATTCCGCTCGGATGGAATTTTTGGCAGGGACAGGTGCTTTGGTGCCGGTTGTCCAACTCGTTGGACACTGATTGGCATTGGCGGATGCTTGCGAGCTGGCGGGGGGCTGATGACACGCAAGCCAACCGGAGAGGGATACAGGGATATGAAGTGGGAACATTAAGGGGCGAATCCCGGCTCATGAGCGAGAACGGGGTAACGAAGTACGTGGGGGTGAACTACTGGACTCTGTAGAATTTAGTCTGGTCGCGGGTGATTCCATCGGTCCGAATCCCTGGTGGGAGACGCGGGATTCTGCTTGGGATCCTGGCTGGAGGACATGATCTGGATTGGCTGGCTGATCGAAGGGACCAAGGGAATGGGTCGGAGTAAGAGGTGCGGATAGCGTGATTAGTGCTGCGCAGAATGATTCGAAATCAAACAGATTGGATCCAATTTGGATCCAAAATTGGAGTCCTCCTTTGCTCACGGGGTTGATATTGATCGTAAGTCATTGATTCTGCTGGAGCCAGCGCCCGGACTTGAACCGGGGACCTACTGATTACGAATTCCTTCTAACTATTCCATCCACACCATTTAAGCCAATTTGGCGGGCAAATTCGGCTATATTTCTGCGGCCCACTTTGCCAATCCGCAGAAAATCCGCAGAAAGATTCCGGCAATTTAAGCCGGCCGGCGGAGCGGTTTGCGAGCCTCCGCGGAGCTCGGTCCGACTGCGCGAGGTGTCGCTCGCGAATGCGGCGCCGCAGCAAACCACAGGGCACTTGGGATTCATTCACCATCGCTGCGAATAGTAACGGAGGCCGCGGCCGCCCCCTGGGCGCCGATTGGCAGATGAGACACCACAGATTCGTCTGGCGGACAAAGAAAGAAGGGCAATGAATCGCGGCTATACATTCCTCTGGAGAAAAACCTGGACGAACCCGGTCCTCCAGGAAAAAGGAAAGAGGTTCTCCCGAATCGAGGCCTGGCTCTATCTGACGAACGTCCTGGCGACCGGCGTCGACGATCCCGGCGCCGGACTCAGGCGCGGTGAGTTCCGCGCGAGTGTTCGCCGGCTCGCCAACCTCTGGAACTGGAGCCCGACCGCCGTCTTCCGTTTCCTCCGTATACTCGAGGAAAACAGCATGATTTCCAGGCGGAAACACCAACCGGAACAGTCAGCGGAACAGGATGCGGAACGCTTTACCGTCTGCAACCACTCCACTTACAACCCGGAGCGAAACACCAAGCGGAACAGTGAGCGAAACGCTCAGCGGAACAGTATTAAAGAAGGAATAAAAGAAGGACTAAATGAAATAGAAAAAGACACACACAGTTCCGCTGCGCGGGACGTGCACGTGTCGCCAAAAATCCTTCTCGATATCTACCAGCAATAAAACCAATCGCTGCCCGAGGTGAAGGCACTGACAGCCGAAAGGCTGAGAAAGTGCCGGTCAAGGATTGACCAGGCCGTCCGTGACGGATGCCTTGAACAATACCTCGCAGACTTCGCGTCGGCAGTCAAGAAAGCTCAGCAAACGCCCTTCCTTCGCGGGGAGGGGTCGCGCGGCTGGCGGGCGAGCTTCGACTGGTTCATTGCCAATCAGGTGAACATTTATGCCGTCCTGGAGGGGAAATACGACGGCCCTGCGGCGGCGCCCACGAACGGAAACGGAGGAAACCATGCAATCCATGGCCCGGATTTTGACTGCGAACCTGGCGGAACTTCAACCTGGAGAACGAGCCGCGGCGACCCCTTGTATCGCCCCCGGCAATGAGCCCGAGCACGAATGCCCCCGTTGCATGGACAGCGGCTGGCGCCGGATTGATTTGTCGGGAAATGCCGGCATGCGGCAATGTGAGTGTGTCGAAGAGAAAGCGCGGGCCCGATGCCTGGCACTGATCCCGGAACGGTTCCGGGACAGTTCGTTCGAATCCTTCAAGCCGCGCGATCCGAGGCAGGAGCGAGCGCTGTCCCTGATGCAGGGCAATCCCGGCGGCAGCTGGTACCTGACAGGTGCGTACGGAAATGGGAAAACGCATCTGCTCTACGCACAATACCGGGAACTGGTGACCGCCGGCCAGGCTCGTTGCCACGTGCGCACAACCCGAGAGCTGGTCGAGGAACTGCGGCGCGCCGAATTCGACGAGGACTTCGTGTCGCCGGTGATCGCCGCAGCATCCAGGCACCGGCGCTATCACCTGTTCTGGGATGACATCGACAAATTGAAGCTGACAGACTTTAAAACCGAGGTTCTCTTCGACCTTGTCGACAGCCTCTATCGCCACAAGCACGGCCTCACAGTGACCGGAAACTATTCCATGCGCGACCTCGTTGAGAACGAGCGCATGCACCCGGCCATCGTTCGTCGGCTGGACGACATGTGCAGGGTCCTTGATGTCTGATTGATATGAAGCACGGGATGCAACCAGGTGATCGTGTAATCTGGCTCCGTTCCCCAGGGCGTTCCTTCCTTTCCGGCTGGAGGGTAACAGAGGTCCCTGGGGTCGTAGTGCAAATCTGCCCTCGCCGAATAAAGATAAAGGTACAGCTTGACTCACGAGAAAAAACAGTGAATGTGGATCCTGACAATCTGATGAGGGGCGAGGAAATTGGAGGTGGGCGAAAATAACGGACTCACGAAAGAAATCATGAAGCTCCCGCCGAAGTACATCCTGTGTGCAGAAGTCCTCTCCCTGAGCGCACTTCTTCACGAGGAATGTACTGGGACAGGCCTTTGCGGCCCGGCACCTTGTACCGATCCGCCATGAGCCTGACTGCGGGCGAACCACAATGTCGATGTTGTCCTCTTTTTTAGCTTGTCCTTTACTAAAGGACAAGCTATTATAACGGACATGAACGAGGACTGGGATACCTACTTGGGATATCTTCGGCAATTACCGTTTGTCAAAAAAGCCTCAATAACCGATGTGAGCACGCGGAGTTCTATTCGGCGCGGCATTGATGAACAGGATGCGGTTTTGGAGGTTAAGACCTCCCGCGGCACTCATGAATTCGCTGTGGAACTGAAAAAGACTCATCTGACCTACGCCCTCGCCGACGGTTTAATCGCCCATTCGCGACGAAATGATCGGAAGCCATTGATCCTGTTCACGCTAAGCGTTCCCCGCAAAATCGGCAGGTACTTAGGGGAACACGGGATCAACTATATTGACCAAGCTGGGAATTGTCGATTCCTGATCAATACCGATTTTGTGGCTGTGATTGAAGGACAGAAACCAATTAAAAGCGTAGCAACCGGCAGGGGGATCGCCATTCCCGGATACCGTGTCCTGTTCACAATTTTAGCCAACCCCGAACTGCTAAACGCGCCGGTACGATCCCTCGCGGATGCTGCGGCAGTAAGCAAAACCACAGCCGCCGAGACGATCGCCCGATTAGTCAGAGAGGGTCTTGTAGGGCCTGTCGAGCGGCAGCGCCGAATTATGGATCCGAAATCTCTATTGGACCGCTGGATGATCGGCTATGAGACTGTGCGCCCTCGGATGATTGTGGGAAGATATCGAACCCAAGATGCTAATCCCGCGGCATTAGAAGAGCGCGTAGAAAAAGAATTGGGTGAATCGATCCTATGGGCTTGGGGAGGTGGAGCAGCTGCGATGAGAATCTCAAAGCATTATCGCGGCGAAGAGACTGTCCTGCACGTATGCAATCCCGACAATGATCTTCCAAGAAGGTTGCGGGCTCTCCCCGCGAATGATGGCCCTTTGATCATACAAAACACTCCCAACAAAACTGCATTCGAAGGTATTGCTCCTCATACGGTTCATCCCTTACTAGTTACGGCAGAGCTAATGGCCAGCGCCGATCCACGAGCTCGTGAAGCGGCCTTTGAGATACGGGAAGGCCACATCAAAATATGACAGCCACATTTGGTGCCGCCCAGGTAGAAGCTCTGAAGACCTTGCAGCAGATCTGGTCAAAGCAACAAATTGTGCTCATCGGTGCATCGGCACTGGGGTGCTTTTTGGATATGCGGTGGCGCCAAACCTACGACCTAGATCTTTCAGTCTCGATATCGGTTGAAGAGTACGCATCTGACCTCAAGAAACTTCGCGATTGGATCCATGATTCACACTTTGAGCCGCGATGGATTGCGCCTGGAGGAGCGCGCATCGACATCATTCCCGCAGGATTTGGATTATTGGCGGCAGGTGAGATTGTATGGCCGCAGAGTGGAATTCGCATGAGTCTCATCGGACTCAGGCTTGCCTTCGAAAACAATGAGAAGCTCCAGTTAGCTGAGAATCTTGAGTTTCGAATTGCCACGATGCCGGTCATCGCAGTCCTGAAAATGATTGCCTACCAAGAAAAAGCCACCGAGCGACAAAGGGACCTTTCGGACCTGGCCTATATTTTGGAAGAGTTTCTCACAGATGATGATCCAAGAAGGTTTGATGATGAAGTATTTCAATTAGGTCTGGGATATGAGGAAACCAGCGCATTTTTTCTTGGAAAAGAGATCGGACATATCGTAAATGAAGCAGAGCTGGCCAAGGTCAACTCCTTCCTCGCAATTCTGCGTGACGAATCCCATCCCACCTTGGCCCAAAGCAAGATGCTAATTTCAGCACCAGCCTCCTGGCAGAAAGATCAACGTATTCTTCTCCGGATACTGGATGTTTTTGTTCAGGGCTTGCGAATCGGCGGCACCGGCAGGAAATTGCGCTGAACCTATTTGGCGGACTCTGGCCTGCGCGATGTTTTTCGCGATGGCGTGGCACAGCCTGATACTGTGTATTGCTGAAACAGGCGGAAAGGCCTATGAAATTTGATAATGCTCTGGTTGCGTTCCTGAAGGAACTGGGCCGCTTTGAGTATCATCTTTCAGGTTCCGACTTCGTCTGGAATCTCCTTTTCCCCGATGGCGTGGGCAGGTGGAATCATGTGGCGGTGATCAAGTACCGGCAGACTTTCTACATTAACCACATCGATGGCAAGAGCGTCGGATTGGAGGTCGTGCCCGGGAAGTGCGTGCAGGCCATGGCATCGTTCGGATTCTCGCATTCTGAGGAAGGGCGTGGCGACCTGCCGCGTGTGTGGGGGCCTTTAGTAGCATCGGCCCGCGCATGGCTGCGGATGGTGAAAAAGGATTGGATTCGTGCCGGCAGGCGTGTGCAGCAGTACCCGCTAAACCGCCGGTTCGGCATTGTACCCCATTCCATCATCAGGGCCTGCCTTCCGAACCTCTATCGGATCGACAAGGAACTGGGAAAAGCCGACAGCAGGAAATTCGTTGCGCTTGTGGAAGACGGATACTTCCTGAAGGACGCGAACATCACCGTGGAATCCATGACGGCAAGGCAGTACTTCGACTATTGCAGGATCGCTTACATCGCCGGGCAACGCAGAGAGGATCGTGTGGACGAGGGCCTCTCCGGACGCGAGATGTACGAACGGTACGCGGACGGGAGGCATGAAGGATTGCTCGACATAGACGAGAACTCGAAGCAGGAGTTCGCAGACTGGATCGACGGCAAGCATGAGAAGAAGGCGAGCGGAGGGCATCCCTGGGAGATCAAACGCGGGGGAAACACGACGCACATCGATCTCAGCGTGTTTCGCCCCTCATTCCGCAAGGAGGGATTCATGATCGAACTGTGCGGCGCCGCCATCACCAGGCTGGCGGAGACGATCCGGATGTTTCTGGCCATTTCCGATGCGTCGCTGCCGATCTCCATCGCGGATCCGGAAGGGATTCGCATGAGACTGCTCGCTCAAGACAACATCGGCATTGTCCCGTGCTATATCACGCTGCACGGTGCCAACCAGCATTTCAGTAGTGACAAGCATGTCTACGATGTCCTGCACTACGATGACTTGGGGAGAACCAAACGCAGGCTGGATCCCTTCATCGCGTGGGAACCGCTGCCGCTGCTCAAGCCCAGGGAGGTGTAACGGTTTGGCAAGGAAAGCGGGGACGATGCCCTATTAGGGATGGTGTTTCCTTTTCAACTCGGTTCACAAAATGACGGCATGCGACACATAATAGTGTGGCGTCCCCATCTTCCGTGCGCATCCAGTGCGGCTTTTACTCTCCGTAATGGCAATCAGTAGTCGTCGGGATTGTAGTCTCTGAAAAAGCCGACCGATTTGATTTTGGCATGACCCCATCGGGGGCTCAAGCCATGTAAATCGAAATATTTGATCCTCTTTGTTTCCAGCATACTCGCAATTGTGGGGAGCGACTCAATTGGAATCCCTCCCAAAAATTGCCGTTTTTCACCTTGCAATCTCAGTTCGCCGACACAAATCGGGTTGCTTATGCGGTATGATTTTCTGTTTTTATCAGGGAGCATGTCCCGACTTCCTACAAAACACGCGTCGATTTCCTTTTCTGCATATTTGTCAGGCAGGCGGATTACACCCTTGATTTCCAGATGTAGGGAATCAGAGAACCAGGCTGAGCCATACTTGCCTTCGTCCAGTCTGATCGAATAGCTTAATTCCCAATCCATTACCTCCACGATGAAAGTCCAAAAGGTTTCCCCATACTTTCTGCGCATTGGCCCGCTCCTGTTCCGGTTCTTGACCTCTGCCATACGAATTGATCCATCATCATTTTTTAGCAGAATCCAATTGCGTCGCACACCCAAGCGAGTCAATCTGCCGTCGACTGCTCTTGTCTAGCCCTGGCTGGGAGAGATCGGGACTGCCTCCTTCAGATCGAGTTTCTCACTGCGGAGGCCTCTGTTACGAAACTCGTGGAGGGATTGGCCTGGGATTGCTCAAAATCCGCCGAGCATGTCCCCTGGCAGAACGCCATGTTTTCGCTGGATAGCAATTCTAATTTAAGATAAGACGAATTGGTGTGGTGCTACGTTGGCGGATAGGGGGATGCTGAAACGAGATGAGATTGAGATGGCTGACTGGTTGGCCAGGGCAATGGAACTTCGCATGGGTGCCGGTGTCGAGGGGGATTAATATCCGTCCATGAAATCGTATAGCTACGCAAGCGGCAAATATGACCGTACGATTGTTGTTGGGGACATCCACGGCTGCTACGCCGAGTTCCAGGAACTATGCCGTCTTGTCAACTTTGGAGCTGGGGACGCGCTAGTCTCTGTCGGGGATTTTCTCGATCGTGGCCCGGATTCCTGGGAAGTCGCCGCTTTCTTCCGTGATTTGCCGAATGCTTTCAGCGTGCTCGGAAACCATGAACGGCGAGTCGCCGGGACAATCCGCGGCACCAGCAAGCCAGCCTGGAGCCAGCAACAAACTCTTTCGTTGCTGCCAAAGGCGGAGTGGAATCAATGGGCCGGTTTTCTCGAACAACTGCCGGCAGTTTTTGAGACGGATCACGTCCTTATCACCCACGCCAGGTTGGACCCAGCTCGTCCGATCAGGGAACAGGATCCCTACTTTACGGCGGCGGTGGGCGGGAGCACCGTTCAGATCGATCTGGATTCCGATGGCGTCCCTCGATGGTTTGCAGAGATCTCGCCTATGATGAAAAAGCCAGTGTGCATGGGGCACATCGGGTATTCCCGGGTTGAACTGGTGCCAGGCCGACTTTACGCGCTGGACACCCGTGCCGTCGGAGGCGGATGTCTCAGTGCAGCGATATTTCCAGGAGGTTCCGTAGTACATGTTGCCGCTGCCAAAAACTATTATGAGGAAGCCTTTGCCGCCTGGAAGAAGCGGGAACTTGTAGCGGGTGATCCGTTGGACTGGCCTCTGCCCCTCATGCTAGACATCTTGGAACCATCGGATGAATCTGAAGACTCGGCGATATACACGAACGTTATAAAGGCACGTGCCGCCCTGGCCGCACTGCCACCAATGCCGGATATGCATCGGCTGGTAAGCAGATTCGGTCCCTTGCCTCCTGCTGGTCCCGAACGGGGCAATTATTTCAAGATGCTGCGATCCATCCTGTCAAGCCGAGAGCTCGAGTTCATTATCCATCGAGTTCTTTCTGGCCAGAATGTCACAATCGAAGAAATCGCGAACCGGTTTCGGAACCTCACACTGGCCCGGCTATGTGAGATTCTGAACCGGCTTTAGGTCAAGTGTATTGAAACGGGTCAAGGATGATTCCCCAGGACGACTGACCACGATCTGCACTTACTGCCCTGCCCCAGAGTGTGTTCGCGCACTCATTTTCAGCGCACAGGCAGCGATGCTTGCTTGTCAGGATGCGGAACAACCTTTAGCGATGAAGCGCCCCTATCGAATGGAAATAATGTCTTGAATCCGAGGTCTGCCGTACTCAGAAGCGCCGGTAATGACATGTAGGTTCGGAAGA
>JBEKYG010000121.1:0-9642 GCA_049511215.1 Acidobacteriota bacterium
TGCAAAAAACTGCGACGCGTACTATTCGGGTGTTGTTCCTCCTTGCATACGCGGCGTTCCTCAGTTTCACAATATTTATATACTGCATCTGGGAATCGCCTTACCTGCTTCTGGCGTACCCGGCTCTTATAGGCCTCGCCTATCTCTGCTATCCGCCGGACAGTTTTCAAAGGTTGTTCCGGTTCGTCTATCGCCACTGCGCCTGGCTGTCGGCACACAACAAATACCTGGACTACCGTGCTCTGGCTGAGGGGCTCAGAGTCCAGTTCTACTGGCAGCTCGCCGGTCTGCCGGACAACGTCGCCGATCACTACTTGCGCAAGCAGAAAGCGGGCATTGACTGGATTCGGGAAGCATTGAACAACATTCATCTCCTCACTCGCCCGTCGCCGGCTTCTCCGTTGTCATTCAGTGAGAGCGATCTCCTGGGATGGGTACGAAAGGCATGGGTCCGGGGTCAGGCCGAGTGGTTCGATAAAAAGGCTTCAGAACAAGGCCCAAAGCTCGAAGCGGCCACCAGCCGCGCCAGGATTCTGATTGCGGCAGGCATCCTGGCAGCCGTGGCGCTAGGATTTGTCCTGATCATGGTTCCCGATTTTAAGGAATGGGTGGTTCCAGGAACGACCATCGCGCTCATGGACACCATCCACGCGCTGCTGGAGCTTGCCGCCGTTGCCGGCGCGTTCCGGCTCGCGTACCTCGAGAAGCTTTTCTGCGAGGAGCAGGTCAAGCGATACCAGAAAATGGGGAGCCTTTACATCAGGGTGGACAAACATCTGGTATTGTATCTCAACCGTTCGCGCCATCACCGGGCAAGGAACCTTCTGCGCGAACTGGGGAAAGAAGCGCTCGACGAGAGCGCTGACTGGCTTGTGCTCCATAGGCAGAACCCGCCCGAAGTGCAAACTTCTTGAAGGGGCCTGGAACCAGGTCTGGCCGCTGGATTGGTTAGTTTTTCTTTGAGCCTTTGAGTCTTTGCGGTAGCTTTTAAGAGTCAACGCCAAGACTCGAAAGCTCGAAGACTCAATAAAAAAAGCACTCTCCCGGAATTGTCAACTCTGGGAGACTCCCCGGCAAGGCCGGGGGTTCGCCCAAAAGCGAATTACGAGATACCCACCCGCGGCTCAATTCATGAGGTTGCTCTCGTGAACGAACAGGCAATGACCATCGATGATGCTGCTCTCCCCCAGATGTTCCGCATCTGCGACGAGGTGGCTCGCAAAGCGCAGGCTGGACACATCCGCCTCGTTAAGATTCATATCGGTCTCGGGCTGGCACTGGTTGCGGCATCGCAGATGTTGTACACATTGTCGGGCGCATTGGCCAAACCGCCGCTTTCCTGGCGCTTGCCGATAAAGATGTGGCTCTTGCCGTTAGGGCTTGGGACCTTCATAACCTTGGGCTCACGGCTTCTGTTGCGTGGACGTCAATGGGAACAAACGTGGTGCCGGAGCCGCGCGGCCGCCGAACAGATCCGGAGTCGGGCCTGGTTATACATGATGGGGTTGGAAGGGCCGCTGGAGCAGGATGGCGATGCCGCGCGGACGCGAGAGGAGTTCACCGCGGAGGTAGAAACCGTCAGGAGAGAATGGGAGGCGGCGGTTCCGCTTGGCCGCCGAACAGGCGCGGAGTTGCCGGAGGTTACTCCCCAGATGGATGCCGTGCGCGCGCTTCCGTTTGCTGAAAAGTTGCAGGTTTACCTCGCATCCCGCGTCCGGCAGCAGGCGGACTGGTTCGAGCAACGGGCTCGTCAATTCGACAAAAAACAAAAACTCTTCACCTCGCTGACCGAGTTCTTCGAGGTCGGCGCCGCGCTCTTCGCGCTGCTGTTGGTCCTGGATGTGTACGATATTGTCCGCATGCCCGCGGGCCTTCCCTTAGCATGGACTGTCTTTCTTTCCCCTTGCCTGGCGGCGGCTGCGGTTACTCTTGCATGGATGGGATATAAGCGTTACTCGGAGCTCCATTCGTCCTACAGGGCGAATGCAGAAAAACTACTCACGCTCACGCAAAGTTTCCTGGAACTGGCCTCAGGGCCGCCCGACTGGACGCGATTGGCCCCGCTGGTTAGGAACTGTGAGGACCTGCTGACATGGGAAAACCGGATTTGGTTCGTCCGCCGCGTTATTTGAAGCAACGGAGGCAGCAAGTGGCTTCCGGAGGGCGTTCGGATTCGGAGGTCCGGCTTGCCATCGGCATTCATATCGGCGACCACGGCAATGCTCCAGTTGGCGTCGGCCACTGGCGTTATCTGACAGCCGCCACCTACTTCACGGGCGGCGCGCTCAACTTGAGTGTCCGTCTCCAGTCGAAGAGAATTCGTCTCCACGGCTGTGGCATCTTTGATATAAGATTAGTCTATTCGGTTATGGGGCAAGTTCCAAACCAGGTGCAGTTGAGCCGACACCCGGTTCGCGAGAGCAGAACGAGCTGGCTGCAGGACATGGATTCCCAAAACCGTCTTATTCATTTGTCCTCACGGCGGGGTCCCCGTGCAATGAGCGAGCAACGTCTGGTTCCCGCACAGGAAGCGCGCCACGAAATCAAAGTCGTCAATTCACGCTTCATCGCAACGGCCGGTCCCGCCACGACCTTGGACGAAGCGAAGGCCTTGATAGCCCGCGTGCGGCAAGAATATCCCGATGCCACACATCACGTGCCGGCCTTTGTGATCGGTCACGGCAATTCAGTCATCACGCACTGCCAGGATGCAGGCGAGCCACCCGGGACTGCGGGGCGGCCGGCGTTGGCCGTGTTGCAGGGGAGTGGCTTGGGCGATGTGGCGGTAGTCGTAACCCGATATTTTGGTGGAACCAAGTTAGGCACCGGCGGGCTGATCCGCGCCTATGGTGATGCTGTGCGCGGCGTGTTGGCGATTCTCCCGCGCGCGCGCAAGGTTGCCACACATACGGTCGGTTTGACTATTCCTTATGCCGGCTTTCAGCGCGTCCGGCGGCTGCTTGAGACTCACCACGCCCAACTCACCCACCAGGAATTCGGCGCGGAGGTAACACTGACGGCTCGCCTGGCTGTGGACGAGTTTGAGGTGGTTCAAAGTGATCTGAGAAATATTTTCAACGGCGCGGTGCAGGCTGAAATCCTCGAGACTAACCAGGGAAGCCTGTTGCCCCTTGTTCCGGACCTGGGTTAAGGGGACCGCCATTCTCAGTGCTTGTCGAGAGATTCGATACGCGCTTCGCTCGGCCCACGCTCCTTCTGCATCTGGGCGGAGATGGCTTCGGCTTGCTTGAAGGCGCGGAGAAGGTTGCCGCCCAGGATTTTGCCGATGTCTGCATCGCTATAGCCGCGCCGAATCAGCTCGGCCGTCAATGCCGGATATTTGGACACGTCTTCGAGTCCCGCGGGAGCACTGCTGATCCCGTCAAAATCAGAACCAATTCCGATGTGGTCAATGCCTGCCACTTTGCGCACGTAATCGATCTGGTCCGCGACCTGCGCCAGGGAGGCGTGTGGCGCGGGATTTGCCCGGCTCCACTGGGCCAGGCCTTCCTCCAGCTTCTTATCCGTGTTGCTCCGGAGCCCCGTCAGCCGCGCAGTCTCCTGATCTCGCTTATGCTCATACTGCCTTACAGCTTCAGACGTGAATCCGGGAACGAAGCTGACCATCGCGACACCGCCGTTCTTGGGAAGACGCTTGAGCACATCGTCCGGCACGTTGCGCGGGCTGTCGCACAGAGCACGGGCCGAGGAGTGCGTGAAAATCACGGGCGCGCGGCTTACATCCAGGGCCGCATTCATTACCGCCGCCGACACGTGCGAGAGATCAACGAGCATGCCGAGCCAGTTCATTTCCCGCACGACTTCCTTGCCGAATTGCGAAAGCCCATTTAGTTTGGGTGTGTCGGTGGCTGAATCCGCCCAGGGAACGTTGGCGGAGTGCGTCAGGGTCATGTAGCGAACCCCAAGCCGATAGAACATGCGCAGGACGGCGAGGGAGTCGTCGATGGAATGGCCTCCTTCCATGCCGATCAGCGAGGCGATGCGGCCTGCCCGATGGATCCTCTCGATGTCCTCCGCGGAATACGCCATCTCGAAGACATCCGGGTAGCGCCGAACCATCCGGTAAACTGTGTCGATCTCTTCCATTGTGACGCGCACGGCCTCTTTTCCTTGCATGGAGGCCGGAACATAGACCGACCAGAACTGCCCCCCCATGGCTCCTTCCCGCAAACGTGGGATGTCCGTCATGAACTGAGGCTGCGGCTTGCTGAGGTCGACTTTCGACAAATCCCTGTCGAATTTCTCCCGCAACGCCCAGGGCAAGTCGTTGTGCCCATCGATCAAAGGGAAGCGATTGTGCAGTGTCCGCGCTCGTTGCAGCAGATCCGGACCAGCCGGCGATTGAGCGCTCCCATTTATTAGAGACATACTTGTCAAAACCAACACCAGGACCACACCAGCGGAAATGGCACGAAACATGATTGGCCTCCGATATGCAAGCAGGATAGCAAGTTAGAACCTGAGATCAAGCGATAATGATTATTCAACTCCACAATCCAATCTCCGTGGGGTACCACGAAATCCAGCTTCCTGCGATTCGGATAGTGAGAAGAGCATAGCCACGAATCACACGGGGCAGCATAGCCGCAACCAAAAGCAAAGACTTAACGCAGAGGCCACAGAGATCAACGCGGAGGTCGCAACGATCGGATAGAAAAATATCTTGAGACAAGGATATTCTCTGCGGCCTCTGCGTTAAGCTTTTGACTTTCGTGCCTTAACAGCAAGGATTTGACAGTAAGTAGTACGAGTAACAAGAATGGGGAATCGGAAATTCCAACGGGCAGGCATGGGAGAGGGAAAGGCAGAGAATGTGCGCATATTCTACGCCCTCCGGCTTCTTTTGCGGTAGAATCGGCAACCGTGCGCGCCATCGGAATTCCGGAGCTGTCGGAGATTTGATCCGGACGTCATTTTCCGGCAGTCGGAGGGTCTGGGAACAGGCTTCGATCGCGAAGGGCGCGCCGATTTCCATGGCGGATCCTTTTTTTGCGTGACCGCGCTCGAGGCGAGTGACGCGTATCTGGGAGTCAATGCGATGCGAAAAATGGTGAGACTTATCCCTGTTCTACTCCTGCTGAGTCAGGCCGTGCTGCTCCTGGGCCAGAACGCGGTGCCGACACCTGAGTCCGTATTCGGGTTTAAGCCGGGTGCCGACTACAAGCTGGCAACTTACGAACAATCGATCACCTACTTCAAGAAGCTCGCGGCGTCGAGTGAGTACTTGAAACTGATGGAGGCCGGGAAAACGACGCAGGGCCGCACGTTCTATTTCGCGCTGATCTCGGACCCGAAGAACCTGGCCAAGATCGATCGCTATCGTGAGATTGCGCAGCGCCTAGCCCATCCCGAAGGCCTGACGGACGACGAGGCTCACAAGCTCGCGAGCGAGGGCAAGGCCTTCGTCAACCTCGATGGCGGCCTGCACGCGACCGAAGTGGCAGGGATGCAGCAGACGCCGAAGCTCGCCTACGATCTGATTAGCCTCGCGGATGATCCGCAGATCAAGGAGATTCTCGACAACGACATCATCATTTTGTGGCCGACCAGCAACCCCGATGGCCAGCAGATGGTGGCGGAATGGTACATGAAGAACGTCGGCACTCCCTACGAACTGTCGGCCCTGCCGCGTCTCTTTCAGGAGTACGTCGGCCACGACAACAATCGCGACGCGTACATGCTCAACATGATCGAGTCGCGCGTGCTGACGCACGCGTGGCGTCAGTGGGAGCCGCAGATCATCTACGTGCAGCACCAGACGGCCCCGGCTCCTACACGCATCTGGCTGCCCCCGTTCTCCGAGCCCATCGGGCTTCACGCGCCCTACGTCATTTCAAGTGAAGTGAACATGATCGGCATGGCAATGGCAAGAAGCCTTGACGAACATGGGATGTTCGGCTCCACGCACCTGGGCACGTTCACGGATGCGTGGTATGCGGGCTATCTCGACTACACACCGATGTACACAAACGTCGCGACCTTCTGGACTGAGACGGCGCTCTACGGTTTGGCGACGCCGCATGAATACACGATCAATGATATCTCGCCGAACTTCCGCGACCTCCGGCCCCAGAGCATTTATCCCACCCCGTGGCCCGGCGGCTGGTGGCGGCTGGGTGATGCCGTCGCCTATATGGAAACCGCCTCGCTCGGGTTGCTCGAGTTCGCCGCGAAATACAAGGATTCGGTGCTCTATGATCGCTATCAGGCCGGACGCGATCAGATTGCCCAGGGGAAGAAATTGGCGCCGTTCGCCTATTTCATTCCGCAGGACCAACGAGATCCGGTCGCGCCCGTCGAGCTGCTTCGACGCCTCGCGTTCAACGGGGTGCGCGTGTCGCAACTCACGGCGCCGGTCACGTTGGACGACTTGACTTATCCGGCCGGTACCTGGGTGATTCCGACAGATCAGGAATTCGCCGCGCTGGCGCGCGAGGTACTCGACGTCCAAAAGTATCCGGATCTGCGCCAGTATCCGGGCGGCCCACCCGCACGGCTGTACGACACCGCCGGCTGGACGCTGCCGCTGCAGATGGGCGTTAAGATCGGTACGGCATCCAAGCCGCTCACGGATGAGACGCGCGCGAACATGAAGCTGCTGGGGCCGGGGCCGGATTTAAAGGTCAGGCCCACTCCCTACAACTTAGGGGCTCCCGAGGACGCGGCATCCTTCGATAGCCTACCCGGCATCGGCTTCAACTCGAATGCGGCAGCCGCGGCCATCGTCCCGCCACCTGGAAAGGTGACGGGTAGCGGTCCCGCGCTCGCCGTCGATCCTGCGCAGAACAATGCCTTTCGTGCCATCAACCGCGCCTGGAAGCGTGGGGCGAGCGTACAGTTCGTGGCAGGAGCGCAGGGCAACGGCGCGCGCTATGTGATCACCGGTCTTTCAGAATCGGCACAATCCGAACTGGTCAACT
Organism: Acidobacteriota bacterium; assembly: GCA_049511215.1. Classification (GTDB taxonomy): domain Bacteria; phylum Acidobacteriota; class UBA6911; order UBA6911; family UBA6911; genus JAFNAG01. Next base: position 6,942 of record JBEKYG010000121.1, read on the forward strand.
CCCTTGCGCTGGTTGCCGAACGCACGGCCGCGAGCGGCACGCCCTTGAAAAAGCCTCGCATCGGCTTGTTCCGGCCGTGGGGTTCCAGCATTGACGAGGGATGGACCCGCTGGCTACTCGAACAATACGACTTTGAGTACTTAACGCTCCATCCCGAAGACTTCCATTCGCCGCTCAAGGACAAGGTCGACGTCATCATCCTTGCCGACGATGCGAGGATTCCGGTCGAGGGCGCGGTCGGCCGAGGTGCGGGCCCCGGCCAAGGTGCGCGAGGAGGTGTCGCGGATCAGGCGGGCGCCGCAGGCCAGGCAGGCGCTGCCGGCCGGGCGGCCGGAGCGGGTCAGGCTGGCGCCGCGGCGGCGGCTCAAGGAGGAGCGGCGGGACAAGCGGCAGGCGGTCGCGCAGGCGGCCCCGGCCGGGCTGTCCGTCCGGAATACGCCTACAACGTAACTCAGGATGACCTGAAGGCGTTCGAGGCCTTCATTCGCGGCGGGGGAGCCCTCGTCTGCTTCAATGCCGCTTCCCGCTTCGTCATTCAGCAGTTCAAACTGCCGGTCAAAAACGTTGTGGAAGGCCTGCGACCGGAGGAGTTTATGCTGCCGGGCGCGATTGTCGAGGTGACGACGGATCCGGCGAATCAGGTGATGGCCGGCATGCCGGAGAAGGCGGCCGTGTTCGCCGACGGCAGCCCTGTCTACGAAACGCTCGTTGGATTTCACGGCACGATACTGGCGAAGTATCAGGAGACGGGCTCACCGCTCTTGTCGGGGATTTTGATCGGGGAGAAGAATCTCCAGGGGAAGACCGCCGCGCTCGACATCGAGCTCGACAAGGGACATATCGTGCTTCTCGGCTTTCGCCCGGAGTGGCGCGATCAGTCGTTTGGGACGTTCAGGATCATCTTCAATTCCGTACTCTATGGAAGATAACTCCACGGTTCGGTGGAAAGGGTTCATACCGCAAAGACGCCAAGAAATCGGCGATTCGAGATTCGAGATTCGAGATTTTAGAATTTCGAATCTCGAATCTCGAATTTAAGTAAAGATCAATACTTTTGGCGTCTTGGAGTCTTAGTGTCTTGGTGTTTAGTTTGCCTTAACGCCGCAAGTCCTCCTCAAAGAGTTTTAGAATCCGCTTGTACTCGGAGGCCCAGCTCGTCTCCTCGGTGAAGCTGTGGTTTTCCACCGGGAATGGCGCGACCTCCCAGTTCTCCTTGCGAAGCTCAATGAGACGTTGTATCAGCCGGATCGTATCCTGGAAGAACACGTTTGTGTCCACCATGCCGTGGCAAATAAGAAGGTGGCCCTTCAGGCCGTCGGCAAAATAGATCGGAGAACTGCGTTTGTAGGCATCGAGATCGTTCTGCGGCACATTCAGGATCTCGGCCGTGTAGCCGTGGTTGTAGTGCGCCCAGTCGGTCACGGGCCGCAGCGCCGCTCCGGCGGCGAAAACGTCCGGCGTCGTGAACATCCCCATGAGCGTGAGGAACCCTCCGTAGCTGCCGCCGTAAACACCGATGCGTTTCGGATCGACCTTCTCCGCCGTCACCAGGAATTTTGCGCCATCGACGACGTCATCGAGATCCTTGCCGCCCATGTGTTCGTAGATGGCCGTGCGCCAGTCGCGTCCATAGCCGGAGCTCGCGCGATAGTCGGGATCGAGAACGACGTAGCCGCGCGCGGCCAGCAGGTTGTTGAACATGTACTCGTGGTAGTAGCTCGATGACCAGTACTTGTGCGCGTTCTGAAGGTAACCGGCGCCGTGCACAAAGATTACGGCAGGGCGCTTTGGATCGCGCTTCGCGCCAATCATCTCCGGCGTGAAGAGCCGTGCATAGACGTCGGCGCCGTCGCGCGCCTTATAGGTAATGACTTTTGGGTCAATCCACTTGAATGCCCGCCATTCCTCCGTGGGTGTGGTCGTCACCTGCTTTGCCTGCGCTTCGGGCGTGAACGGCATCACGTAGAGTTCGGGCGGTTTGGTGCTGTAAGAGTAGATGATTGCAAGCGACTTCTCGTCCGGCGAGACGGTTGCTTCGTTCGATCCAGTCATGGTTGTGATCCGCGTGCGCGCGTCACCATCGACCGACATCGTGTAGAAGTGACGTTCACCGGGGTGCACCTCATTCGAGGTGAAGAACACCTTGGTCCGATCGCCCGACAGGCGCGCGCTCTGGATTTCCCATTTGCCGGAAGTCAGCTGTTTCGCGGCCGGCTGCGCGGCCGTGACGTCCAGCAAGTACAGGTGCATCCAGCCGTCTTTCTCCGACAGGAACAGGAAGCGCTTGTTGTCGGGCAGCCAGGTAATGCCGCCACCGCCGCCAGGGCCTCCGCCGAAGCCGCCCCCGCCCCCCGAACCGCTCGCCACCGACAGCTCCCGAATCCACGCATCGTCGTGATAATTGTCGAGCACCGTGGCCTTGCCTGTTGCCGGATCAACGGTGACGAACCAGCGATCCTTGAAATCCTGCGACCGGAGGGTAAAGACTGCCTGACTGCCGTCATCCGACCAGTCGGGCATGCCCCAGTTGAGAATCCGCGGCACCGGCGCATCGCCTGCCTTCAATGGCCGCTCGCTGCCGGCGAACGCTGAGGCGTCGGCCCACAGCGTCTTATTCTGCTTGAGATCGAGGATGGCCAGCAGACGATGCCCCTGCGCGTCTCCAACATTCGAACGACCGGGAATTATTTCCGGATAGGCG
>JBEKYG010000122.1:0-9640 GCA_049511215.1 Acidobacteriota bacterium
AACAATTTTCTTCCTCGCTACAAGTGGCGTGACGGCCATCTTATGGGCGTCGAGCGTTACTACCCACGCCTGTCGGCCGACGGCCCTCTGATTCAAGATAAGGTGTTTCTGGCGCAGTCATTTCAATATCGCATGATCAAGACCCCCGTGCCGTCGTTGCCGGTCCTGCAACGCGATCAGAGATTTGAGAGTTTCGACTCATTCACACGCCTGGACGCGAGGATTTCTGCTCGAAACTTGCTATCGGTTACCGTTGCCATATTTCCCAAGAAACAGGATTTTCTTAACCTGAACACCTTTAATCCGAAGGAGGTCACCGCGAATTTACACAATCGCGGACTCCAGACCGGCTTTCAAGAAACCGCGGTTTTCTACAATACCCAGACCCTCGAAACGACTGTGACTTATCGCCGGTACGACTCAGATGTCTTCGGGCAAGGGAGCCAGCCCATGCGCCTTCAGGTTCAGGGGAACCAAGGCGATTTTTTTAACCGGCAGGCGCGCCAGACAACAACCACGCAGTGGACCGAGGTCTACACGAAGCTGCTGTCCGATTCAAACGGACAGCATGTGTTGAAGTTCGGACTTGATTTGATGAATGCAGCATTCAACGGCAGCAGTCGTAGCGGAGTTGTGGATATCTACCGGTCCGACTCGACTCTCAATACCCGGATCCAGTACTCCGTACCATCCAGTCAGGAAGTCCACGCCATTAGCATTGGGGTTTTCGGGCAGGATCACTGGCGTCTATCCGACGGCTTGGCGCTCGAGTTCGGCCTGCGCATGGATCGCGACGGCGTGCTCGAAAAGTTCAACCTGGCTCCTCGTATGGGCGCCGTCTTTTCGCTGCTTCCCGAGGGACGCGCGGTTGTGAGAGGCGGAGCCGGCCTGTTCTACGACCAGACGCCTATGAACGTGGCGGCATTCACAAGTTATGAGATACAGACCATCACGAGGTTTGCTATCGACGGGATCGCGCCCATGGGAGCGCCGGACGCATGGCAACAGAGGTCGAATGCCGATCTGCATACTCCCTACAGCCTTATTTGGAACCTGGAGTACGATCACAGGTTGTCCAGCCGATGGACGGCACGGCTGGATTATATGCGGAGATACGGCCATCATGAGTATCTGGTCGACCCGATAATCTCACCATCAGCACCGGAGTACTTCCTGGACAGCCGCGGGCGTTCGAAGTATCGGGAGGTGGAACTCACGGTTCGCTATTCGCGGCACGAAAACTTCAACATGAGCTGGTCTTACGTGCATTCGCATTCGGAGGCGGACCTGAACAGCTACGACCTCTTCTTTGGAAACCTGCGCGACCCGATTATCCGTCCGAACCAGTACTCGCTCACCTCGATCGATGCCCCGAATCGGCTCCTGTACCGGACCGTTGTTCCTCTGCCACTAAAATTCACGTTCTCGTCCATGGTGGAGGCCAGAAGCGGGTTTCCTTACTCGGCATTCGATGAATCCCGGCAGTATGTCGGACCTCGGAATCGCGCAGGACGCTTCCCATCGATCGTCACCCTGGACGCCCGGGTGGTCAGGCTCTTCAAGGTCCGAAAATATACGCTGGAGGCCGGCGTGTTCGCTTTCCATATTTTGAACAGCTTTGCGCCGAGGGATGTGCAGGCCAACGTGGATGCGCCCAATTACGGCACATTCTACAATACCATTCCTCGCAATTGGGGATTCACTTTCCTGTGGCGCAAATGAATCCCCTCAAATCGCGGTCATGAGTTCCTGCACTGCGCCCCGAATATCTTCCATGGCGGCCTCCATCCGGTCCAAATGGGTGCGAAAATGGAGGACGCAGATTCTGAGGACAAACTTTCCGGCGAGCGATGTTGCCGTCAGAAACACACGCTGCCTGTCATTGACTTTGGCGAGCAGGCGCCGGTTTAAATCGTTCAACCGCTCAACGGTAAGGCCGGCCCTGACCAGCCGGAATGCAACCAGCGACAGCTGGGGCTCAGCGATGATCTCTATGCCGGGGATCTTCCGCAGTTCTTTTGCCGCCCATTCGGCCAGATCCAGTTTTTCGTCGAGGTTGCGGCGGAAAGGGCCGGCACCGTGCAGCTTGAACGGCAGCCAGACTCTCAGCCCGCGAAAATCCCTGGACAGCTCTGGGGAATAGAGGCAGAAGTCCACCAGGTCGGGATCTTCCTGCATCGGTGGCATATAGTCTGCATGGACGGTAAGTGCCCGCCGGAGTGCTTCACCCTCTCGCACCAGCAACGATCCGTTCCCATAAGGAAGAAAGAGCGCCTTGTGAGGATCGAGGGTGACGGAGTCGGCCCGATCAATCCCGCGCATTGCCTTCTTACCCCGCTCCGTCAGCATGAAAAATCCGCCATATGCGGCATCCACGTGCAACCAGAGCTTCTCCGCCTGCGCTACATCTGCCAGCGCCTCGAGATTATCGACGGCTCCCGTGTTGGTGGTTCCCGCACTTGCGACGATGAGGAACGGAGTGCGGCCCTCCCTGCGATCTGCCATGATCCTTGCGCCCAGCGCATCAAGGTTGATGCGAAACCTGGCATCAACAGGAATCTCGCGGAAATTGCTTTCCGCAAATCCTGCGAGCAGCGCGGCCTTGACTACCGAGTGGTGGACCTGGTTGGAGGCATACCAAGTCGCCGACAGAAAGTTGTCGGGAAGGCGGTTGCGACGAGCGGTTGCCAGGGCAGTGAAATTGGCCATGGATCCGCCGGTGGTCAGGATCCCGCGCGCCTCGCGTGGATACCCAATCATGTCTGCGAACCAGCGGAGGACATTCGCCTCCAGCTGGGCCAGCGCCGGGGCCGCCATCCAGACCCCGACGTAACGATTGATAGAGTCGGCGATCAAATCTGCCACGGCAGCATGAAAGAGGCCTCCTCCGGGGATGTACGCGAGATACCCGGGTGACGCGGTATTGAAGCTCTTCTGAACAAGACGGTCAAATAGCAGGTCGAGAATGAGGTTGAATGATGTGCCCTGTTCCGGCATGCCCTCCACCAGGGATCGTGCCAGTTCCTCTGCGCCGGAGACGTCCGAAACCGGCTGCGTGGGCAGGGATTCTATGTGCCTAATGATCCGATCCATGGCCTGATCGACCAAAGCACGCATGGTTTCGGAGCTTAGTTCCAGTTCTTTGATGTCTTGAGCTGCAGGTCTTCCGGTTGCCATAAAAACACCCGTGTGAGTTTATAGTCGGATTCCAATGATTGCAAGGTCCAGAGAACACATTATGAAAAGAACTTTCATGTATATGACAACGCGCCATGAAACGGAGGAACGAGAAGCCCGCCACCGGCAACAGCGATTCAATTTCGAAAAAGGCGGCGAGATTCTGTAGGCCTGAGGGCTTCGGCCCGAGCATCAGGTATTCGCTACAAGCTGAAAGCTACGCCTTGCATATCACCGATTTGGGCTCCTCACCGAATTCTGTCACTTGAATGCGTGGTTTGACCGAGAAGCCTATGGGTGTTATACTACAACCACTTGAGGAAATAGTTGTGGGCTAAAATAGTCTTTGCAATAACGGTAGCATAATTATAAGCTCAAACAAGCTTAGCTGGAAAAAAACAGTTCTCGACTAAATCCAGCCTGGATGCAGTCAGGATGGCTGACATTTCGGAGACGATGGACCATGAGATACACACATGCCCGTGTTGTTGCAGCAGCTATAGCGATCTTACTGCTTTCCATCCCCGGCGTCGCCCAACAGGATCAGAATACTAAAAAGCAGTATACGTCCGCCGCTCTTGACGGCGCTACAGGGCTATTCCGAACTTGGGATGCAGAGACTCTCCGACGAGGAGAGGCCAATTTCAGTTTTGGCATTGATTACACCAACCGCGATCCCGGAAGGCTGATTATCCGGCATTTTCCTATTGCTGCCGGGTACGGGATCTTTGATCGCCTCGAAGCATTTGCGTCATGGGAGCCGCAGAAGAGCATTGATGCTCCGGGCACTATTCCTTATGGCGTGCTCCCCGGGGGAGTGCCGCAGGTGGCCACGACCTTGAAGGGTGTGCCTTTCTACGGCAATGATGCGCCGTTTATGGATGTGCCGAATGCGAGCGGCCCGGGCGACTACCGCTTTGGTGGCATCGTCAACCTGCTGAGCGAGCATCGTGGACAGAAGTATGCATTGAGCGTGGCCGGTTACATGAAGGTCCCTGATGACAAATCGACCTTGAACATGAATAAGGGGCTTTCAAATGGCGCTAATGAAGCCGGGGTCATGATGCTGATCTCCAAGAGGATCGGCAACGCATTGGCTTTCCACATCAATTTTGGGTTTAACGGCGCATCCAGCCCCAAGATAAGGGGAGTTCAGCTGGCCGATCCGCAGAATTCCTTTTTTTATCGCGGCGGCGTGGCATTTCCCAATTTTGGAAGGATTCAATTTATCGCCGAGTTGAGTGGGCTCAGTTACTTCAGTGAACAGGCCGTTGGGCAGAACCCCAAGTCGCCCGCTGACGCAATTTTCGGCTTCAAGATTTACCCTAAGGAATGGGTCTCATTCGGCGGCGGCTACCAGCTTCACTTCAACCGGGTGGCTACGGACCTGAATCAAGGAATTCTGAGGTCAGGCGTGAACGGGTTTGTCGCACAGCTGACGATGGAGAAGCGTAGGCACGAGCCTCCTAAGGTAACCTGCGCGGTGTCCCCGCAGCAGATCATCCAGGATGAAAAAGCGACGGTTCGCGCAAACGTCGTGGTGCCGGAAGGCGCGGCGATAACGTACGCATGGACCGCAACCGGCGGCAAATTGAGCGGCTCGGGCGACACGGTCACTTTCGACGCCACCGGCGTAGCCCCGGGGAAGTACGCGGTTACCGTCACGGTTTCGGACAATTACAAGCACAGCGTCCCTTGCACGGCCGAGATCACGGTGAATAAGAAGTATTTGCCACCGACGGTCACTTGCGCGGTGTCGCCGAATTCGATCCAGGCGGGCGAAAGCGCAACCGTTCGTGCCACCGCCGCCAGCCCGGACGGCTCACCTCTGGTTTATTCTTGGACGGTCAACGGACAGGCGCAGGCCGCGAGCAGCCCGACGTTTACCTTTGGTTCTGAGGGCAGACAGCCTGGCACCTACACGATCGCGGTGACCGTGGATACCGGCAAGTTCACTGCTTCGTGCTCCAGCGCTGTTACCGTACAGGAGATACCGATTCCACCTCCGACGATCCAGTGCTTGACTCCTGCATCGGAAGTGGAGTCCGGCGGCACCGTTCAACTGAGGGTTCAGGCAACGGCGGAACGTGCCACGCCGACGGTTACCTGGAGTGCCACGGGCGGCACGGTGACCGGTGCGGGCCAGACCGCTACGTTCAACGCGGCAGGCTTGAGTGCCGGGACGAATACCGTCACTGCCACCGTGGACAATGGTCACGGTGCCACGGCATCGTGCACGATGACCGTGAACGTGAGCCAGAGGATCAGTGTCCCCGGCTTTGCTGACAGGCTGTTCAGAGTCAACAATGTGGCCAAGGCGATTCTCGACAATGTTGCCGTCCAGATGAAGAATGAGCCGCGGTTACGCGCGAGCGTTGCCGGCTATACGGATGATACCAAGGCCGAGGGGAGAGTTAAGGATTTGGGTCTGAAGCGCGCCCAGGCTGTTGTTGACTACCTGGTGAGCAAGGGGATTGATGCCTCCAGGTTTACGGCAACCAACGGCGGCGTCAGCACCGTCGGTGACAACAAGACCAAAGAAGGCCGTGCGGCGAACCGCCGTGCGGAAATCCTTCTGACCGTTCGCTGAGCCATACGCACGCACTCAAGAGCGCGAATCGCGGCAAGTCCGGGCGGCGCTCCTGGAGGGCGTGTTGAGTTTCACAAATATTCGGAGTGGGCGCCGCCGGAATGCGGTTCCCACTCCGCCTTCGGGCTCAAGCGTTTGTTGCCTGAAGGCCCGCAACATCAGCCTGTTTATCTAAATTGACCATCCGAAAAGAAACCCCCCAAAATCGTCCTCCGTCCTTGCACTGCCGCCGAATTCTGCCGGCGGTGTGCATGGCTGTTTTCGCGTTTGTTTGCTCGACGCGGGCGTTGGCGCCTGAGGCGCGCTTCGAACGCCTGGGACCCTACGGGGGAACCGTCCGATCGCTGCTGATCAGCTCGAAGAACGGCAAGATCGCTTATCTGGGAACGAGTGACGGGCAGCTTTTCAAGTCTTCGGACGGTGGGGAGTCCTGGGGCCTTCTCTATCCAGGCCTGGGGCGGCGGCAGTTTGTGATCGATACGATCGTCGAGGATCCGGCCGATTCGAACCACCTCTACGCGGGTGGGTGGGATCTACGCTCCGATGGCGGTGGTTTGTTCGAGACCCCGGATGGCGGCCGATCATGGAGCCAGGTAAGGCTGCCAAAGACAAACGTGGCGGTGAGAGGCTTTGCCCTAAGCAGAAAAAATCCCTCCCACATGATTGCCGCCACCGGGGGAGGTGTATTTGTGACGGCGGATAGCGGCAAAACCTGGCAACAGAGGGGCGCGCGGATGGCAGCGTTCCTACAGGCTGAGTCAGTGGCCATTGATCCCGAAGAGCCCCGCTTTCTTTTTGTCGGCACCTGGCACCTTGGCTATCGGTCGACTGATTTTGGTAAGACATGGGTGCGGAACGACTCTGGAATGATCCTCGATTCCGATGTATTTTCCATCTCCATTGACGATCGCGACCCAAAGAACATGTTTGCCAGTGCCTGCACCGGTCTGTATCGCTCGATCGATCACGGTGCGTCCTGGACGAGATTGAAGGTCTTCCCAAAGAGCTTCCTTGTTCGAGCGCAGGTTGTCTTCATCGACCCTACCGACTCCAGTCGCGTTTACGGAGGGACAACCGAAGGGCTTTTCAAAAGCCGGGACTCGGGAAAATCATGGAGTCGCGTTACAGCCTCTGATTTGACCATCAATGCCATTCAGGTCGATCCCTTCAACGAGAATGTGGTTCTGATCGGCACTGAGTTGCATGGAGTCTTGCGCAGCCAGGATGGGGGGCGCAGTTGGAGGGAGTCCAATGCGGGATTTGTGAGCCGTTCCATCACTCGGATTGTGTCGGATCCCGAGGCGCCGGGTCGGTTTCTCGTCGGTGAGTTCACTGAGGGTAGGATCGGCGGGATGTATGTGTACGACAATCCGATCAACGGCTGGGCGAGGCTGAACGAGAAGGATGTGCCCGGTGAAGGGCTATTGTCATTTCTCGCGCTTCCCGGGGGTCGCGGACGCATTGCCGGCACGGCGCGAGGCGTGTTCCTTCAGAGCCCAGGATCGAGCGGGTGGAGCCGCCTGCCCGGCCCGATCAGCAAGCTTACCGTCTATGATCTGGCCATCGACGAGGATACAACATGGGTTTTTGCCGGGACGAACGATGGCATCTATCGCGCCCGGATGGCTGACCTCAGTTTTCAAAAACCGCCCAACTACAGCTTCATTCCAAGAGTTTTCTCGCTTCTGGCTTCACGAAGCGGTACCGACCTGATATTCGCCGGCACACATATGGGTGTTTTACGCTCCGATGATTCCGGAGCCACATGGCGTTCTCTATCCGATGGGATACCCGAACACACGATTGTAGAGTGCCTGGTATTCTCACCGGAGGGGGAGGGCCATCTTTTTGCCGGCACCATGGCCGGTCTCTTTGAGTCGAAAAATGGGGCACGTACCTGGGATCGGATCCCCGACGGCCGGTTGGGTGTGGACATTTCTTCCGTTATTTTTCTCGATGCTGGCGGCAAGCGGATTCTGGCGGCGGACAATACCCGTGGAGGTGTCTTCTTGAGTGAAGACGCCGGCGCGCATTGGGACAAGATCGAGAATCCTGAGTTTGGGTCACCCGTACGTTCCATTGCTCAAGACCCTCTGCACCCAACGGCCATCTATCTTGGCACCAGCACTGAAGGCGTCTATCGCCTCGTCCTGCAAAATCGATGAAACCTCAAATGGACGCCGAAGAAGACGCTGGGGTTCCGGAGTATTACCGATTGCGCCGCGTCTGCCCATATTTCATTCGTACTGCTTACTCGCAAATCCTTCGCCAAGCGGAAAGGATTTTTGCCGCCAAGACTCCAAGACGCCAGGGCGCCAAGAGTTTTAATCCTTGATTTCTTGGCGTCTTAATGTCCTTGCGTCTTGGTGTTAAGTTTTGGTTGCGGCTATGCTGCCTCGTTATTCGTGGCCGCTTTTTTTCTTGCAGTGCCTCAATTGCAGCGGGACCACGCAAAACGTTGCGGCTGGTTCGGGTTTGGGATACGATTTTAGATCTGAGAATAACAGCAGGATTCGAAAATCTGACGGAAGAAGGAACCCTGCGGCTGATTTGGGTTTTTGATCTGAGGTCTGAGGTCTGAGGTCTGATAAGGTATAATCAGGGCTGAGAATTGTTATGAGAATTCAGGCTCTCAGCATTTTGATAATGTTTGCCTTCTCTGGTGTCTGCTATCCGCAGGTGCACCCTCGTCCTTCCCAGCCCGCGGCACCCCCTGCCTATATGCAGCAGCTCAAGTCATTCGACCGCGATGGCTCGGTTACGAAGGTAGTTCTCAAGAACGACCTCACCGTGCTCGTGGCTGAGGCGCATGCAACTTCGCTGGTCGACGTGCTGGCCTGGGTAAGAGCCGGCTACAAAGATGATCCTGCCGATCTGCCAGGTATATCGCGGGTTCTGGAGCACATGCTCTCGAGAGGAACCTCCGCCAGAACCGCTGCGGTACAGGCTGCCGATATCAAGGCGTTGGGAGGCGAGCTGAGCAGCTTCGCCGCATACGATCACACTGCGCTGCGAATTGTAGCCCCTGCGGCCCAGTGGAAGAAAGCTCTGGAGATCCAGGCAGACGCGCTACTGAATCCGTTGCTGGATTCACAAGAACTAAAGCGGCAAATCGATGGGATCGGAGACGAGGCTCGGCGTGAGCTCGCGGATCCGGGAGCGCTGATAGACATCAAACTCCTGGCAACCGGTTTCGCCGGCGAGCGCTTGAAACGAGGGCGCTCGGTGACGGGAAATGTCTTGAGCAACATCACGCGCGACAAGCTGCTCTCCTACTACAAATCGGCCTACAGCCCTGATCGAATCCTCTTGGTCGTCTGCGGCGATGTTACCGCCTCCGATGTGCTCAGCGCGATTGTGAGCCTGTATCAAAATGCCAAGGGCGGGGCGATCGCCGAGAAAAGCGTCTTGGGCGGCGATGTCGCGCCTGGCTTGCGCTATGCCCAGGTTCGAGGCAGCGATCAGCTGGGCCGCCTCGCGCTCGGGTTTGGCACCTCCCCGGCCATATCCGCTGACTATCCGGCCATCGAAATGTTGCGGACCATTCTGGGGACCGGGGAAGGGGCCGTTCTCAACCGCCGTCTGAAGCACCAGAAAAGGCTTATATACGATTCCGCGGCCAACCTGGTTGCCTACAGTGATGGCGGCTATCTCAGCCTGCGCATGGAACTGGAGCCCGCAAATCTCGATCGTTGTGAAATCGCCGCCTTTACTGAATTTGAGATTTTAAAGCGGCAGGAACCAGACGCAGGCGAGCTGGAAAGGGCCCGCGCGCAGCTGAAACGGGAATTCTGGGAAGTGTCGCAGACGGTCTCTGGGCAGGCGGAACGGCTTGCTCGTCTGGAATCCTCAGGCTCCTGGAAAGGGATCAAC
>JBEKYG010000123.1:0-9612 GCA_049511215.1 Acidobacteriota bacterium
TCGACCGGATTGGCCGGGAGAGAATCCGCCGCTACCACGTCAAACGGCTGGAAACCCTTGGCTTCAAGGTGCAACTGATCGAACAGACGGCAGCTTAACCGAGGCTATTTTCGAAGCAGCAGTCACCACAATTCCCAAACTCCCAGGGCCAAGATTGATGTGGAACATTTCCGAAAAGTTTGGGGATTGTGGTGACTGTCCACGAAATCGATCCCAGCAGAGCGTGGTAGAATCAGGGGATGCCTGAGTTGCCAAGCAACATCGCCGGGCTCGGCGAGATCGTCCGTGACTGCACGTTGTGCCCGCGGAACTGCCACGTGGATCGGGCCGGGCCGAAGCGCGGGGCCTGCCGCATCGGGCTGACGGCCCGGATCGATTCCGTCGGCCCGCACTTCGGCGAAGAACCCGTCCTGGTCGGCCGGGGCGGCAGCGGCACGATCTTCTTGTCCGCCTGCAACCTCGATTGCGTCTTCTGCCAGAATTCCGATATCAGCCACAGCGCGGCCGGGCAGGAGCTTACGCCCAAGGAACTGGCCGACGCCGCTGTCAGGCTGGAGCGTGCCGGCTGCGAGAATGTCAACTTCGTCACGCCGACACACGTCTCGCACGCCATAGCCGAGGCGGTTTGGTCAGCACGCGCGATGGGACTGACCGTGCCGGTGGTCTACAACTGCGGCGGGTATGAGTCGGTCGAGACGCTGCGGCTGCTGGAGGGCCTGGTCGAGATCTACATGCCGGACTTCAAGTATGCGGCGGCCGAGGCCGGGCGGAAGTACTCCGGCGTGCCGGACTATCCGACTGTAGCCGACGCGGCCCTGGCTGAAATGTTTCGCCAGGTCGGTCGGCTCCAGTTGGACCGTCGTGATGTGGCTGTACGCGGCGTTCTGGTCCGCCACCTGGTCATGCCGGGCAATCTGGCCGGCAGTCGCGAGGTAATTGCCCGTGTCGCGAGGATCGCCCCCGGCTGCGCGATCAACGTGATGGGCCAGTATCACCCTGCCCACCGCGCCGCCGAGTTCGACGAGTTGATGTCCCGCCCGAGCGCCGCTCAGGTCAGGCAACTGCGGGATTTCGCCACATCGCTTGGATTAGTGCGGGTAGACTGAGCCGAGGCTTCCCTCAACGCTCGCGACGCCGCATCAGAATATGCCAGAAGCCTCGCGGCCCATTTTGCACATCGATGAACTCAAAATGCCGGCCAGACAGAGCCGCCGGATCATGCGAGCCGATTGATGCCCGGCTAGCAGGATGACCGGTTAGGACAAGAGTAAGATGCCAGATCACGGGCGATAACAGCGAACGGGGCATTGGGAATGTTGTCATTCCTGATGACATCAGCTACGCTATTTTTTGTGGAGCTGGAGACGCGAACTCCGGCATCGACAAAGAGCCGAATTCGATGTTTCACGCATGAAGTTGATAGGGGAACCCATGGGTGTAACTTGGATCACCTACAAGACGCGAAGCACCCAGATTGCCGATCCACCAACGACTGAGCAAGCGATCCAGATATTTGAGGAGCGCGTCCTTGGTTGGCAGCTTTACCCAGCAAGGCATATGCTTGTTGGTGATTCGAGTCAGGGCATTTCTGGTATTCCGCATTCCGGATTCGCCTCGCTCAGCGTGATGCTAAGCTATTTCGAAATGATTCACGAATACAAGATGGGCAAGAGATCCGATGGAAAGTCGAAGGCATTTTTCAAGGCGGGCGTCCATGATGTCTTTCCATCAATCGATCCGTCGAATCCTGGAAGCGCCTTAGTCTTGGACCAACTCTACTCCCATCTTCGCTGTGGCCTCTACCACAGCGCCGCGGCGAGAAGGGGCGTACTCATCTCTGATGATGAGACATACCCCTTAGCATACGATTTTGACCACAGTACTCTGCATATCAACCCGCATATGTTGGTGGACATCCTCATCAATCACTGTAAGGAATACGTTGCCGGTCTTCGCGTTGGAGGTCCGGACCTTGGCAACTTCCTGAATCGCTCCAAGCTTTCCTGACCCAAGGCGCGGAATCTTCGCGATATGCAAGGTCACGATGCGCACAGAACAACCCGCCCATTGCCCCATTCGACATTCAGCGTCGGGCCAAGCACATGGCCTGCCCCCGCCACCAATCAACTCTGCCGCGCCGATCATTCCTCCTGCTTCTACTGACTTGCAGCGCGAACCTTATTAAAATCTTATTAAAATCGAGGACAGGCTAAATCGGGGACAGCCTGTCCCCGATTTGCAAAACTGGAGTTCCAGATCCTATTTTGCGATATAATCCAGTCCGCTGGGGAATAGGGGAGCCCCCGCGCGGCCCGCCGAAGTTAACACAACATCTTATCTCAGAACCTGAACGGCGACCGCACCCAGGCTGTGATCCGAAACGCAGTCAGTTCCGACTAGAGGGCAGCAGCCTCCGCGTGTCCCGACATCTGTGCTTTTCGGGCACACGGAGTCGATGCCTGCGCTTTAAGCCGATCACATCGCAGCACAGCCCGAGAGTGGCCATTTTTCGCAGATTGTTGAGCGATGGGTACGAAAAGCTACCTCCGGGTCTCCAGGAATGGCGCGATGATCAAGCCCATATAACCAGGGGACAATCCATGTCGAAAAAATGTGCTGTTTGCGGGGACGCAATAGGGGATGCCGCGCTTGAATGTCCCAAGTGTGGATGCGGCGTGTTTGAGGTAGAGAAGGTGTATCGAGGTCCCCAAGGGACTGACAGAGAGGCGCCTCCTCACGCTAAAGAATCTCGACCTCCAAAAGGCTGGATGAACTCTTTGAAAGCTTGGCTTGGCCCACAACCCAAGGCTCCGCAGCGCTCTCCGGGACCTCCGCGCCCGGTTGCTAAATCATGTTCAGAAACCAATAATCTCGGCCCGAGCGCATGCTTTCCACTCGGCCAGTACGATTCGCTGAGGGAACACACGCATCGGGAACCAATCGATCAAAGGAAGGCAGAATGCCCTTATTGTCAGAAGCCGCTCAAAAAGATTCCGGCGGCGAAGACCAAGTGCCCCCATTGCGGACGATTCATGTTTGTACGGACGCGGTTGCAGGATAACGCTCGTCTCGTCGTAACAGTGGAGGAAGCTAATCAGATTAACGAAGACTGGAGCGTAGTCACGGGTGCGCGGGACCCCGATTTTACACACATTGCCAGCAGAGCGGAATTTGATGGCGAACGCGAACGACTGAAGCAAGCATTCCTCAGCAAGGGCTACCCGGAGCCCTCAGACGACGATGTTAAGTGGAGCTTGCTCAGCAAAACCGCGATTCAGCATGCTAACGAGGGCAACTGGGGACTTTCCCGAAATATGTACCTAGCGATGGCCGACTTTCTAACCCAACGCTGGAAGCTGCAGGACGCGTTGAGGCTCTACCTATATGTTTGCGCACTGGATTTAAATGGAGCACAGAATCGGTCCGGTTTTTCAAAAGAAATGCTGAGACAATGTCCGCTCTTTGACCCTAACATGGCCATTCCAGCGCCTGTCGTTGTGAAGCAAGTGCGATTGATAGCCGCGAGATTGAAGGTGTCGAACGACGAGCTACGCACGCGTTTTTTCAAGGTTGCGTCGGCACAGCATTTCCCCGTACGACCAGAGAAAGGTTGGTCAGTGCTATCGTTGGCGCTTGGGGGAGAAATTGACCTCGATGACCAACCAAATTGTTTCGAGAAGATTCGGTCCTTGCTTGCTGATTAATGCAGCTGTGGCGAATCCATCGCCGGTAGGCTTGAAACGCGTGGGGCATGGCCGCCCATGAGAAGATGAAATCGGGGGGACAGGCAACGCCTTCACTATTTTCAGAATTGGTAAAAGCGTAACATGTCCCCGATTTTCATACAAACAATGATCTTGACAGTCATTGGATTCCTTGGAATTCTTCTGTTCGGGAGGAGCGAAAATGGCTGGGGCCATCGCAGAAAAAGCCTTGAAGATTGCGGACGAATGTTGGATTGCACTGGCGAAGCTTTCGCGGGAGGAGCCGGCTCGCTCATCCTTCTCGGCGCGTGAAATCCTCGACCGGGTTCGCCGGCTGCCCACCACGAATTGCGCCCGGGCGTCCAACCCCACATTCATCTGCACAATGTCGCCAATCTTGCGCCCAACACCGCCCGATACCGCATGTTCTATCGCCTCGACGACGGAACTTACCGGCTGTACCGGCCCGGTGACCCCCAACATCCGGAGCGCTCCGGAAAAACCCATCCCGCTCGAGAGGATTTGCCCGTCGAGTATCACGGTCTTCTGGATTGGTACGAATCGCAGTATTGCAGCGGCCAAACTGTGAAATCGACTGTTACCGATCCGATTCGCAGGTTGCGAGGCCTCGACAAGGAAATCTGGGCCGGCGTAAATACGGATGAGTACGTGAACGAATTAAGGTCCGGCTGGCAGGCTCTGCCAATCCCTGCCACCGGGCAAACACCAGCCACTAACTCGGACGACGTGTGGAACAGAGTGGTTCGCCATCAGGGCGCCGAGTTCAGGACAATTCGAGGGCGCCCATTCACCTACGAAGTCGAGGGCTCCAGCGGCATCTGGTTTTTCCTGGACGGCCGCAAAGTGAACCGGCGTTTATGGCGAGGGGAACTGGAAGAAGCGCTCAAACTGTGTCCGCTGACCGCGCCGTCGGAATTGAAAGCATTCCAGGACCCCTCTTATCTCTTCGGTCTGCTGACCGATCCGCGTATTATCGGTCGCTGGAATTGAGGCGCCTTGGCAAAGATCTTTTGGGATACGAATCTGTTCATCTACCTGTTGGAGGACGAAAATCCGCTGGCGGAGCGCGTCACTGAGATCTGGGACGGCATGGCCGCACGGGGCGACCGTCTCTATACCAGCGCGCTGACGGTGGGCGAGATCCTTGTCAGACCGGCTCGCATCGGCGCGCGTGATGTGGAGCAACAATATCTGCACGCCTTCCGCAATCCTGAGATTACGGTGATTGCCTTCGACCTGCGAATCGCACCGCTCTACGCCCGGGTCCGCGGCGATCTGACCATTCGTCTGCCCGACGCCATCCAGCTTGCGTGCGCCGCGGCCGCCGAAGTCGACCTGTTCATCACCAACGACGACCGTCTGAGCAAGAAGCAGATCCCGCAAATCAAGTTCATCACCAGCCTGGAACGAGCCCCAATCTCGTAGCAGCTTGCGGCAGAAGTCGCTCAACTGCCGAACAGGCCGCGAGCCGCCTCCTGCCGCGCTAGACTCGAAGAATCCAAGGGTTTCGGGGACAGTCACCACAATCCCCAAACTCCCAGGGCCAAGATTGATGTGAAACATTTCCGAAAAGTTGGGGGATTGTGGTGACTGTCCCCGAAATCCTGTCCCGATCCCTGGGGCGGGCCACTGGACCCTTATGCCAGGATGTCCTTCCGAGGGCGCAGCCAACGGCACGGCGTGATACCCTTCGAGCCGATCAAGCGCAACCACCGGGTGGCAGAAGAAATCCTCAAGTTATTGCAGGTCGAGATCGAATGGAGGCCACCCGCGTGAGCGATGGTTCGAGTTGCTCTCGATGGGGCTCTCGTCGTGACCCAACAAACGAATGAAGTCAACCCGCTGTCGAAATGCGCCGGTGCTACACTCATTCGCAATCGTCCAATCTCGCTGCTGCAGGGAGTAATATGTTGAACTTGACGGTTATAAACATTCTGTTTATTATTGTTTCGTGATCCGATCGTTCGCCGACACTGATACGGAACGTTCTTACACCACGGGTAAGTCGCGCAGATTGCCTACGGAGATTCGCACACGAGCGGCAATGCGGCTTATGCAATTGAATGCTGCGAACCGCATCGGGGATTTGCACCTGCCGCCATCGAACCGGCTGGAAGCTTTAAAACATGATCGCGCCAGACAGTGGAGTATTCGTGTAAACGACCAGTGGCGTGTGTGCTTCCGCTTCAGCAATGGCGATGCTTGGGACGTGGAGATCATGGATTACTCCTAGATGGAGGACTGTCATGAGCGAGAATGGTTTGCCGCCTATCCACCCTGGTGAGTTCCTGCGGGAAATTCTCGAGGAATTGGAAATATCCCAGGCTAAGTTCGCACGCGCTATCGGCGTGTCGCCTATGCGGATTTCGCATGTGGTAAAGGGGGCACGTCCGGTGACAGCTGAACTTGCCCTCCTCTTCGGGCGCGCCCTTGATCAATCGCCGCAGTACTGGCTCAACCTCCAAGCCACCTACGACTTAAAAACCGCAGAACGGTCCATAGGCAAACAGTTGAGCGCAGTAGCCGAACTGCCCTACAGCCGCTTTCCCTGGGATCGTTCATGAACTCATAAGGAGGGTATGACTCCATTATCACAAGCAAACCTTCGAGTAAGGTTGGAAGCATCTCGTCAGGAATTACTCGATCTCGGTTTAAGGAATTCGCTCCTCAACTATCGGTGCCTGCCTGGCAAAGGGGTGGAGATCGTCGATGAAAAACCGCCGGAAATTTATCGCCTGCTCGTAGTTGAAGGGAAATCCTCCACTTTTTTGCCGATCGATGAGGATCAGGAGCTTTATGCTCCTCCCGCAGAGGCCCCGGATCAACCAGGAATCGTGGCGGAGCGTCATAAAGACACCAAGTTGCAGACCTCGCTAACGGCGAAGCAGCTCCACACCCGCCTGCTGGCCACATATTATGCAGCGAACACCTACATAGAAGAGCAGGGAGTCAACATCCTGTTCCTGGCCCTGGGTATGCTGCAATGGTTTGAATCCGACGATTCGGACAAGCCTTACCGCGCGCCGCTGTTGCTGATTCCCGTCGCATTGGAGCGCTCCAACGCAAGAGAAAGATTTCACATCAGCCACACGGAGGAGGAGATTGGCGGCAACATCTCATTAGCCGCCAAACTGAAAACGGATTTCGGATTGAATTATCCGGAATTTCCTGATTTCGATGGCCTCGAGATCAACGCATATTTCGATTCCATATCGCTCTGTGTTCAGAGCAAGCGCAAATGGGTTGTGGAGAGGGACACAATGGTTCTAGGTTTCTTCTCCTTTGGAAAGTACCTGATGTTTCGGGACCTTGATTCCAAGACATGGCCTGAGAATAAGTGCCCTACTGACCATCCGATCCTGATGTCTCTGTTGGACGACGACGGCTTTCGTGAAGCCAAGTCGCCTTATGGCGAGGATGAGAGCATCGACGGTTACCTTGCCACTCGTGACGTCTACCATATTATGGATGCTGATAGCACGCAGGCTCTCGCTTTGCTCGACGCCGCCGATGGCCGAAACATGGTGATTCAAGGTCCGCCGGGCACCGGGAAGTCGCAGACCATAGCAAATCTCATCGCCGCAGCGGTAGGCAGCGGCAAGAAAACTCTTTTCGTTGCGGAAAAGATGGCCGCCCTCAGCGTAGTCAAGAAACGACTGGACGCATCAGGACTCGGTGACGCCTGTCTCGAATTGCACAGCAACAAGACGAACAAGAAGAACGTGCTCGCCGAAATTCGGCGAACCTTGGAATTGGGCAAACCCCAACTACCTCAGACGGAAGCGGAACTTGGGCTTCTCGCGCAAACGAGAGATCGCCTAAACAGTTATTGTAACGCTGTTAACAATCCGATAGGCGGCAGCGGCGTCTCCCCCGTGGACGCGTTCGGGCATCTTATTCGATTGGCGCGCACTCTTCAATCGGTTGAATGCCCGCCGGCGGCGATTGAAGGCCTTAAGGAGTGGAATGCGGCGGAATATGCCCGGCGCGCCGTCCTTGTTCGGGAAACGGAAGCCCTCCTGAAATCCAAAGGAATTCCGAGCAAGAATCCCTATTGGGGTGCGCAAAGGACCGTCTTTCTGCCCAGTGAAAAACCTCGACTCCAATCAAGCATCCGCAGGGTCCTTGACGCACTGGTGATTCTCTCAACCAGCAGCAACACTGTTGCTTCCTATATCGACAATCCACCGCCCAGCGACGTCCCTTCGATTGAGAGGACTTTGACGGGCTGCTGTCGAATCTACGAGGCCCCGGTCCCAAATGGGGTGCAGGTCGATTCTCCCCGTTGGCTCACGGAAGGCGAGATCATTGATTACACGTTGAAAGCGGGACGCACTCTCAGCAGCATCCATAAGCGATACGAGAGTATTCTCTTCCCCGAGTCCTGGAACTATGCCGCCGGCCCGGCGCTGAAAAATATTCTTCCCTACCGCGACAAATGGTGGATGCTGGTTTCCGGGCGATATCGCCGCCAACGTGATGAGGTAGCCAAGCTGTGCAGGACGGCCCCCCCACGGTCTATCGCCGGGATGATAGATCTCCTGTCCGGAATTCAGAAACATCAGGTCCTTGGTGACGAGATCCGGAGCCAGGAAGACCTGTTACGGGAGTTGTTCGGACCACTATGGAAGGGCCTGGCCAGCGACTGGTCTGCGTTGTCGTCTATTTATGAATGGATGCTGGGGTTTCGCAGAGACATCGATGCGGGCGTTCTTCCTGATTGGATTGCGAGGATTCTGACTGTCGGAACCGATCGAGACCACTTGAAGAAAATTTCCCAGGACCTGGAGCGTGCGCTCACGGAATACACTGCTGCCTTTAAGGACCTGGGGCAATTCCTGCAATTGGATCCAATCGCAATGCAATGCTACCTGAAGCAACATTCCTTCGAGGCTATCAACCAGATTTTGTTGAAATGGTTGAACACCTTTGACGACCTGTACGACCTGTGTGCTTTCAACTTGCGCTGCAAAAACCTTCGCGATGAGAAACTCGACGCCCTGATCCCCGTAGTTGCCTCGTGGGAATTAGCGGCGGCTTTTCTGACGGCGCTCTTTGACCGCCTTTGGTTCGAAGCCCTCATAGAGCGGGCATTCACAGAACGGCCGGCGCTGGCAGAGTTCGACGGAACCGGCCACATGCAGTCAGTCGAGAGGTTTTGCCGGCTGGACTCGCTGCAGTTGCAATACAACCGTGCAAAACTCGCTTTGGTTCACTGGAACCAACTTCCAACCACCGGCGGTGAGGGGCAAATGGGGGTGCTCCGACGCGAATTCGAGAAGAAGCGCAGACACATGCCGCTGCGCAAACTGATGTCGAACGCCGGGAACGCGATCCAAGCCATCAAACCCGTCTTCATGATGAGCCCCCTGTCCATCGCGAATTATCTTCCACCAGAGAGTTCTCAGTTCGACCTGGTTGTTTTCGACGAGGCCAGTCAGGTGAAACCCGTGGATGCATGGGGAGCGATCCTGCGTGGCAAACAGGCCATCGTCGTGGGAGATAGCAAGCAGCTGCCCCCCACCAACTTTTTCGACACCCTTTCCACGGAGGAGGACATCGATGAGGCAAGTTTCACCGCGGATCTGGAGAGTGTCCTCGGCCTGTTCTCAGCACGTGGAGCACATCAGCGGATGCTGAGGTGGCACTATCGTAGCCGTCATGAATCTCTGATAGCTGTCTCGAACAAGGAATTCTACGATTTCAGGTTGATCGTATTCCCAAGCCCCGAGAGCCGTCGCGATAGTTTGGGACTTATTTTTCATCACCTGCCAAACACTAGTTATGACAGGGGCAGGACGCGAACGAACCCGCTCGAGGCACTAAAAGTAGCCGAAGCCGTGATGCAGCATGCACGCGCTCAAGTCAAACTACCCGCTGACCGGCG